>NZ_JAJSPA010000038.1:0-33125 GCF_021282295.1 Halomonas sp. G15
GCAGCTTGGTGACCACGGCTTGCCGGCGCTCCTCTGAGTAACGAGGCATGAGTGTCTCCTTTCGCCCCCTGATCGATTTATAGGAACAGGGTATCAGAGGGCACGACAGTCATCCTGACACTGGGGGGAGGTGCATCCATGAGGTTCCCGCAGGCTTTTCGTCTCGTGGCATGGGCCGCCATTGCACCGCTTCTGCTGGGGGGCTGCTCGATAGTGCGCGAGTTCGGCCCAGTGGTTGAAGTTCATACCCTGACTGCCAGGGAGGCTATCGAACTCAAGCGCGGCGACATTCTGACACGCGGCAAGCTCAGCGATGTGACTGCCCAGACGATCAGGGTGGCAGCATTGGATGAGCAGGCATGCGAAAAACCGGTCTCCTCGGCGTGCACCGAAGCCCTGGCTGCCGTGACGGGGGTTGCCACGGATAGACGCCTGGCTGCTCTGTCCGAATTATGGCTGGCACAGGCCATGGAGTCTGGCCCCGAACAACAAGCCGCCTGGCTTGAGACGGTCCGTTATGCCTATGCCTACCTCTTCCACGGCGACCATACCCCGGGTGAGCGAGCCTTCGAGGATCGCCAGACACAAGTACGGGATTGGTATAACTATGCGGTCGAACGTGCCGCCTCCACGATGTTGGAAGTTCTGCATCAAATGCCTACGCAGTTGCCAGCGCAACCCCGCTGGGATATTGCAGGTTGGGAGCTACAGTTGGATATGCGCGGTGAGCGCTTGCCGGGCAGTACGGCGGTTCCCGACGAACTCCTGCCAGCCTCATCCCTGTCTTTCCGCGGAATGCGCAGCCTCTACCGGCGCGACGGTTTCGGAGCCGAACTGGTGGCTGTCATGCCGGATGCCCCCTTGACTTCTGCCCCTACCCGGGAGGGGAGTCCATCGGCCAAGCACAGTCAGCACCCTCTGCCCTGGAGCGAGATGTCCTCGTCGCCTATGACGGTTCTACTGCACCCTGACGGAGACGACTTGGACAGCGTGCTGCATACCCGTACCGCTCGCTTGACGGTGCATGATCCCTATGAGGAATCGGCTATCATGCTGCACGGCCAACGTGTGCCGCTGGCAGCCAATTTCACGGCCGGCTACGGCTTATGGCTGGCCCGTGCTAACTTCAATCGCCAGTCGTTACGCAGCCTGCTTGGGCGAGAGGGTGGCATCGACCGCCCGCACGTCTACCTGATGCAACCCTACGATCCGAACAGACGGATCATCGTCATGCTGCATGGATTGGCCAGCAGTCCGGAAGCCTGGGTGGAGCTCGCCAACGAAATCCAGGGCGATGAAAACCTGCGCCAGCATTACCAGATATGGCAGGTCTACTACCCGACCAACATGCCGATCGCCTTAAACCACGCGGCGATTCGCAAGGCGCTCGAGGATACGCTGGCCCACTTCGATCCTTCCGGCCAGGCACCAGCATCATCCGACCTGGTGCTGATAGGGCATAGCATGGGCGGCGTTATCGCGCGGTTGATGGTGTCATCAACCGATCAGTCGCTGGTGCAGCTGGCCAGAGATCGCGGTCGGCTAACGCCAAAGCAGATCGAACGCATAGATCCGATGTTGCGTTTCGAGCCTTTTCCGCATGTCAGCCGCGCCATCTTTATTGCAGCACCGCACCGGGGCACGTCGATCGCGGGAAAACCCCTGGGGCGATGGATGGCGGGATTCATTCGATTTCCTGTTACGGTGCTCGAAGAGCTCGCCCACACACTGGTACCCGATGCGGCGGCCAGCAGCCCTGAAAGCCTAGGAAATATTCCCAATAGCATCGACAACCTCGATGAAAATGATCCTTTCGTGCGCACGGCGGCGAACTTTCCTATTTCTGCTCAGGTGCGCTATCACTCGATCGTAGCAAAGGCCAATGCCGACGTGCCGATCGAGGATTCCGATGACGGCCTTGTGCCTTACCACAGCGCCCACCTTCCCGGTGCACAGTCCGAGAAAGTCATTGTTTCAGGGCACAGCGTGCAACAGAGCGCGGCCGCGGTACTGGAGATCCAGCGCATTCTCAAAGACGACATGACCAAACGGAAGGAACGCCTTCACTGATCGGTACACTAGCGGTACACATCTCAGTTTGGTGTGGTATCTTCAGCTTTCGCTAAGCTGCTGATATTGAAGAATTGTACCTTTCGCTCTGTTGCGGTTAATTTCCTGTAACTAACAAGGGTTTATTCCTTCATAGGCGAACTCATAATCCCTTGGTCGCTGGTTCGAGTCCAGCTGGGCCCACCATCGCTGCATTTCAAGAACACCAGTCAGCCCACCCCCATGGCCGCGACGTCCTTGGCAGAGTAGAATTGCTATTAGCAAGCTATCTACCTTCCGAGCGATCCATCCCATGGGATGCGGCGCTCCGGCTGACGCACCACGACTACAAGAATCCCGCTTGCCTCCCCTGACACAGCGCCACGGCCTGCGATGCCGCTGGTGTAGTTCCACCGTGCCGCAGGTCCGGCACATGCCCTGTCAGAGGAGACCTTCCCCATGCCTCGCCCGACGCGCCCCGATCCCGGCACCGCCATGCACGCTCTGATTCGTGAGATCCGTACCCGCGTTCCCTTCGCCACACCCGGGTCGAGCCTGTGTCGAGGCCCCTGCCGGGGCTGCTCGAAGAAGCTGCTGGAGTTCCTCGATACCGAGCTCGAGGAGTGGGAGGGCCGCCTGGAGGAGGGCGAGATGCCGCGCTTCGGCGACCTCAAGCGACTGGAGAAGCTGGCCACCAAGGTGATGGCGGCGCTGCGCAGGAACGGCCTGGTCGCCTGAGCTTCCGCTCCCGTGCGCCTGGAGAATGGGGAACCTGTCCCACCCTCGCGATGGCGTAATGAACTTCTGGCCTGGTTTGCTATCATTGATAGCATGATGATGATTCAGGAGAACCGGCATGGCCAGCATCACGATTCGTAACCTGGATGATGCGCTGAAGGCCGAGCTCCGGCTGTCGGCGGCGCGCCATGGGCACTCCATGGAAGAAGAGGTGCGCTTGATCCTGCGCCGTGCGCTGGCGACAACACCTCAGCAGGGATTAGGCAGCCGAATCCGGCAGCGCTTTGCCGAAGAGGGCGGGGTTGAGCTGGAAGTACCGAGCCGCCAGCAGCGCCCACGGGCGGCGGAGTTTGAAGAGTGATCGTACTGGACACCAATGTGCTCTCCGAGCTGATGCGCCCTTCTCCCGAGCCGCGCGTGGTCGCTTGGCTGGACGCTCAAGAGGCTTCGTTTGTGTCCATCACGGCGATTACCGTTGCCGAGATCCTCTACGGCATCCAGCGCTTGCCGGAAGGGCATCGCAGGCGCGCCTTGGCGTCCGCTGCTGCCGCCATGTTCGAGGAGGACTTTGCCGGCCGTATTCTTCCCTTCGATGCCGAGGCGGCGGTTTGCTATGCCGAGTGCGTCACCGTGAGTGAACGAATGGGCAGGACGGTACAGATGCCGGATGCCCAGATCGGGGCGATCTGCCTCTGCCACCAGGCGGTGCTTGCCACGCGCAATACCAAGGACTTCGAGTCCCTGGGTGTCCAGCTGATCGACCCTTGGCAACAGGCGTAATCGGGGAGTACGACGACTCCCTGGACTCCCCGGCGTCAGCCCCTTCGCAACTTGAGGATATCCGCGACGGTGTAGTCGCCCGGGTAGCGAACGAAATCGCGCTCCTTCCGGTCGGCGCCATACATCGCCATGCGGTCGGCCAGTTCGTTGCCCTCCACCCCGGCATGCCCCTTGACATGGGCGATGGTCACCTTCGACTTCAGGCTTTCGTAGAGAGCGTAGGTGGGCTGGATGATCTCGGGATTCTTGATTGGCTGGCCATCGGCCTTTTTCCAGCCGCGCTTCTTCCAGCCGCCGGCCCACTTGGTGATGGCATTGATGGTGTAGGTGGAGTCGCAGTGGATCCGCACAGAGGCTCCCCGGGCGATCTCCTCCTGGGCGACCAGCAGGGCCTGGCGCAAGGCGTTCAACTCCGCCGTGTTGTTGGTGCCCGCGGGGTTGTAGAGGCCATACCAGAGCTCGGCGAGCTTGCCGTCACGGTAGATCACCATGCCTGAACCAGCATCGCCGGGGTTGGGCTCACAGGCACCGTCGCAGTAGATCTCCGTATCGTAGGTCTTGTCAGGGGCGGAAGAGGTGCCCGATGGCGTGGGTGCCTTGCGGCGTGCCGGTCGTTTCGCGGGCGTGCCTGCGGCCTCTCCCTGCCTGGCGGGTGCGCTCCCGCCCGGGCCCTTCGAGAAGGCCGCTTCGGCCGCTTCCCGGGAGGGGAAGGACTTGAAGCGCGCCTTGGGGTAGCCCTTCACCTGGCGGCTGCACTCCTCCCAAGAGGTGAAGATGCCGGTCTGCCGGCCTACCCAGACGACGTAGAACTTGGGGCCCTTGCTGGCTGCCATGACCTGCTCCTTGGCAATAATTCGGCCCGCCATGATACATGACTCGCCCCTTCACGGCCGGGCTTGCCTCAAACCGAGATCAGCACCCCGCCGCCCGCCAGCAGGGCAACTACCGCCCAGGCGGGGAGCTTCCATACGCCGAGCAGCAGGAAGCCGGTGAGCGCCAGGGCGAACTCCCGAGGGCCGAGGATGGCGCTGGTCCACACCGGCTGGTAGAGCGCGGCACCGAGGATGCCCACCACGGCGGCGTTGGCGCCGCGCATCAGCGCCTGGGCGCTGTCCCAACGGCGGAAGCGGTTCCAATGGGGGAGTACCGCTACCAGCAGCAGCATGCCCGGCAGGAAGATCATCACCAGCGCCAAGGCGGCGACTACCAGGCCGCCACCCAGCGGTGACATTACCGAGCCCCCTATCACTGAACCCAAGTAGGCGGCAAAGGTGAACAACGGCCCGGAGATCGCCTGGGCGGCACCGTAGCCGGCCAGGAAGTCGTCGGCACTTACCCAGCCGGATTGCACCACCTCGGCCTCGAGCAGTGGCAGCACCACGTGGCCACCGCCGAACACCAGGGCGCCGGCACGGTAGAAGGCATCCATTACCGCCAGCGTCATGGAGGGCGTGACCCAGGCCAGCAGTGGCAAGCCGACCAGCAGCACGATAAAGGCAAGCCCCGCCACGTGGCCGGTTCGGTGCGAAATGGGCAGCGTCAGGGGATGCGCTTCGGCCTCGGCGTGGGTGCGGCAGAGCAGCATGCCGGCCACGGCGCCGACCACGATGGCCGCCACCTGGCCCAGCGGACCGCTCACCAGTACGACGGTGAACACCGCGGCGAGCGCGATACCGGCACGGCGCCGGTCGGGGCAGAGGTTGCGTGCCATGCCCCACACCGCATGGGCGACGATGGCTACGGCGGTGACCTTGAGGCCGTGGATCAGGCCCTGGCCGATGGGGCCATCGAAGGCGGCGGCGCCCAGGGCGAAGAGCACCAGCAAGATCGCCGAGGGGAGGGTGAAGGCCGTCCACGCCGCGAGCGCCCCCCAGGGGCCGCCGCGCATCAGCCCCAGGGCGAAGCCCACCTGGCTGCTGGCGGGGCCGGGCAGGAACTGGCACAGCGCCACCAGGTCGGCGTAGGCCTGCTCGGTCAACCAGCGGCGGCGCTCCACGAACTCGCTGCGGAAGTAGCCGAGGTGGGCGATGGGGCCGCCGAAGGAGGTCAGGCCCAGCAGCAGGAAGGCGCGGAAGACCTCGTGAATACGGCCCGAAGGGGCCTGGTGGTCGTTCATGAGATGCTCCTTCAACCAGGTGGCAAGCCTGCCAGGGTGCGGGTGAGGAGTGACGATAGCGTGACGGCACGCTGGGTGCGAAGGGGGCGGGAGATCATGTCCCCGGCAGGAACTGGCGGCACAGCGCCGCGACCAGGATGCCGCCGGCGATGGCCGGCAGCGGCTTCTTGAGCGTCAGCATGATCACGGCGGTAGTGAGCAGCGCCAGGCGGGCGCCGGTGTCGCCGGTCACCGCCAGGGGCGCAAGCAGTGCTACCAGCACTGAGCCGGACATGGCGTGGATGAACTGCCGCACCCGGTAGCCGATGGGCACGAAGGACATCACGAAGACGCCGCCCCAGCGCGTCGCCAGGGTTACCAGCGCCATGGCCAGGATGACGAAAAGTGCCCCCATGCCGCCCGTTTCGAGGCTCATTCGCGCTTCCCCCAGGCCAGGCCCACCAGGCCGCCGGCGATGGCGCCCACCACCACATGGCTGTTCTCCGGCAGGTAGTAGAAGGCGAGCAGCGAGGCGCCGGCGGCCACCGTCCAGATCAGCAGCATGCGCAGGTTCTTCTCGCCGCCCACCACCATGGCCAGCAGGAAACAGCCCATCACCATGTCGAGCCCGAGGCTTGCGGGGTCCTGCACTGCTCCACCGACGTTAAGGCCCAGCCAGGTACCCAGCACCCAGAAGCCCCACAGCGCGATCCCGCCGCCCAGCAGCAACCCCAGTCCCGGTCGGCCACGGCCGAAGGCCTGCATGGCCATGGCCCAGTTGGCGTCGGACGCGACCAGCATGATGCCGTAGCGCCGGGCTGGCGAGAGCGATTCGAGCCAGGGGTAGAGGGTGGCGCCCATCAGCAGATGGCGTGCATTGATGGCAAACACCGTTACCAGCAGGGTGAAGAAGGGCACCTGTGGCCCCCACAACTCCAGGGCGGCGAACTGCGAGGCTCCGGCGAAGACCAGGGTGCTCATCAGCACGATCTCCAGGTCGCCGAGCCTGGCCTGGGTTGCCGCCAGGCCGAAGGCAACGCCAAAGACGATGACGAACAGCGAGAGCGGCAGCAGGGCCTTGAATCCCTCCCACACCAGCGCCCGGTCCAGGCGGTAGGGGCTAGCTTCCTTGCGTGTCATGGGGGCTCCTCTACGCCCAGTCGTCCGGGCTTGTTGATATTGTGTTGTTATCAGTTCGCCATCCCTGGCGGCCGGAATCAAGTTGGCCTGGCCGTGGACGGTTGGTACGCCGTGAGCGGCCAGCGAGGATGGCGTCGTCACGCAGCTCCGGGCGCACGATATCGTCCTGGGTCAGGTCGAGCGCGGCGAGGCGGGCGAGCGTGGTGGAACCTTGGCGTTGGTCGCTGGTGGTCTGGGCCAGATGGCTCATGTCGGTCTCCTTTTCCCCTGTCTGGAGGTCGTGGTTCGGCAAGCGCCGACCCAGGGGAGAGGAGCCGTACGCCGCTTTAGCTGCATTTCTATCCCGCCCGCAAGTTGGTGCTTAAATCGGCGGTGACCCGAGGGCCAGATACACAAAACCCGCTTTGCAGATGCTAAAGCGGGCTCTTGGCGTCGCTTTAGCTGGATTTGTAGAGCGCCCGCAAGCTGGGATTCAAATCGGCGCTGGTTTTACGGTACGGCGTCGCCGGGGCGATGTCAAACGCCTTCGGGCCGGGTGGCGAAGCGGGCGCGATGCTGGCCCGGCGTCAGGCCGGTGTGCTTGAGGAACATCTTGCGAAAGGCGCTGGTGTCCTCGTAGCCCACCGCCAGGGCGACCTGCTCCACAGTGTCTCGGCGGTTCTCGAGCAGTTCCCGGGCGCGCTGCAGCCTCAGCTGCTGCAGGTACTCACCGGGGCCAAACCCGGTGGCCTGGCGGAAGCGACGCATCAGGGTGCGTTCGCCCAGGCCGGCGATGGCGGCCATCTCGGCGATGGGGTGACGCTCGGTGAAGCGTGCCTGCAGGTGGTGTTGCAGGCGCAGGATTGCGCGGTCGCCATGGTCCATCGCGGGCCTGAAGCTGCGGTAGTAGCGCTGCTGGCGCTCGCCGGTATCGATCACCAGGAAGCGCCCCAGGGCCTGCACTACCGAGGGTGGCACATGACGTGCGACCAGGTGCAGGCCGAGGTCCACCCAGGCCATCACGCCGCCCGCCGTCACCAGGTCCGACTCCGTGATCAGCAGGGCATCGGTATCCAGGGTGAGGTGGGGGTAGTGGGTGCGAAATTTCTCTTCGAGCTGCCAGTGGGTGGTGACCCGCCGGCCCTCGAGCAGCCCGGCCTGGGCGAGCAGGAATGCGCCGGCACAGGCGGAGCAGATCACCGCGCCGGCGGCGTGCCAGGCACGCAGGGCCTGGCAGAGTTCCGGCTGCGGCTTGAGGTAGGCATCACCCTCCAGGATGGGCGGCACGATAACGATGGCAGGCTGCACCACCTCAGATTCCGACGCGGGCAGCGCCGGGAGCACCTCCACCGTGAAGTGCACCTCGGGGGCCGCCTGCATCTCCTGGAGCAGGCGGTTGGCACTGCCGAACATATCCTGCAGGCCATAAGCCGCCGAGCGAGCGCTGCCGGGCAGTGGCAGGATCACGATCCGGACCTGGCGGGGTGCGATGTCACTTCTTGCCTGCATTATGTCACTCCTGCCACCCGACCGGGTGGGCGATGCCTGTCATGATGCAGGCTCCATCCTCCAAGGAGAACTCCCCGATGAGCGATACCGCCCTGATGATCGTCGACCTGCAGAACGACTACTTCCCCGACGGCAAGTGGCCTCTGGTGGGCATCGAACCGGCTGCCGAGCAGGCCGCCGCCGTGCTCGGGCACTTCCGTGAGCGCTCGCTGCCGGTGGTGCATATCCGCCACGAATTTCCCTCCGCCGAGGCGCCCTTCTTTGCGCCGGGCAGTGAGGGGGCGCGCATTCACGCCACCATGGCGCCGCGGGAATCGGGCAACGAGTCGGTGGTCCTCAAGCACAGCGTCAACGCCTTCCTCGGCACCGACCTGCACGAGCACCTGCAGGCGCAGGGCATCGAGAAGCTGGTGGTGGTGGGCGCCATGAGCCATATGTGCATCGACGCCGCCACCCGTGCCGCCTCGGATCTCGGCTACCAGGTCACGGTGCTGCAGGATGCCTGCGCCACCCACGACCAGACGTTCAACGGCGAGACGGTGCCGGCGGCCCAGGTGCATGCGTCCTTCATGGCCGGGCTGGCGTTCGCCTACGCCGAGGTCACCAACACCGCCGAGTGGATCAAGCAGCACTCATAGCCTTGCCTGGGGGCGTAATCCACCATCATGGGGGATCATTCTTCCAACTTCCGCTTTCCAGGAGTGACCATGCGTATCAATGCGGACTTCACCCGGCGTGCCGTTGTCACGCCGGAGCATCACGAGTGGGTGGCCTCGCCCCAGGGCGGCGTCGAGCGGGTGATGCTCGACCGGGTGGGGGCCGAGAAGGCCCGCGCCACCAGCCTGGTGCGCTACGCCCAGGGCTCCCACTTCCCGCCCCATGAGCACCCCGGCGGCGAGGAGATCCTGGTGCTCTCCGGCACCTTCTCCGACGAGAGCGGTGACTTCCCGGCAGGCTGGTATGTGCGCAACCCGCCGGGCTCCGCGCATCGACCCTCCAGCGAGCCGGGCGCCACCATCTTCGTCAAGCTGTGGCAGATTCCGCCGGAGGACGACCATCACGTCCGCGTCGACACAAACGACCCCGCCGCCTGGCATCGCCAGGGGGAGGGGCGCGAGACCTGCCCGCTGTTCGAGTCCGCCGCCGAGCGGGTCTGCCTGGAGCGCCTGGCGGCGGGGCAGGCGCTACCGCTCGAGGCGACCCGGGGCTTAGAGCTGCTGGTTCTGGACGGCGAGCTCAGCCTCGACGGCGAGGCCCCGGGCCAGACCCTTAGCAAGGGGAGCTGGCTGCGCCTGCCCGTCGGCGACACGCCGCGCCTTCTCGCCGGCGCGGACGGCGTCACCTGCTATCTCAAGCGGGATCATCTGGCGCCCTTGACTGTCGATGCCTGATTGAAGAAGGGCCGCCCCTTTCGGGGCGGCCCTTCTGCACTTCCGCTCGAGTGGCGAGCATCGGCTCAGCACTCGATGGCGTTCACGGCCAGCCCGCCCGTCGAGGTCTCCTTGTACTTCGCCTGCATGTCGGCGCCGGTGTCGCGCATGGTACGGATCACCTTGTCCAGCGAGATGAAGTGCTCACCGTCGCCGCGCAGCGCCATCTGGGCGGCGTTGATCGCCTTCACCGAGGCGATGGCGTTGCGCTCGATGCAGGGCACCTGGACGAGGCCGCCCACTGGGTCACAGGTCAGCCCCAGGTTGTGTTCCAGGCCGATCTCGGCGGCGTTCTCCACCTGGTCGATGGTGCCGCCCATCACCTCGGTGAGACCGGCGGCGGCCATGGCACAGGCGGAGCCCACCTCGCCCTGGCAGCCCACTTCGGCACCGGAGATGGAGGCGTTCTTCTTGCACAGGATGCCTACCGCGCCGGCGGTGAGCAGGAAGTTCACCACGTCGCGCTCGTTGGCCCCGGTCTGGAACTGCATGTAGTACTGCAGTACCGCCGGAATGATACCCGCGGCGCCGTTGGTGGGCGCGGTGACCATACGCCCGCCGGCGGCGTTCTCCTCGTTGACCGCCAGGGCGTAGAGGTTGACCCAGTCCATGGCCGACATCGTGGAGGCGATCAGCGAATGATCGTCCTTGCTGGCCAGCATGTGTCGATAGAGGGTCTTGGCGCGGCGCTTGACGTTGAGCCCGCCAGGCAGGATGCCCTCGGCCTCCATGCCCTTCTTGACGCAGGCCTGCATGGCGCGCCAGATGCTGGCGAGGCCCTCACGGATCTCCTCTTCGCTGCGCCAGGCCTTCTCGTTCTCCAGCATCAGCTCGCTGATGCGCAGGTCGTGCTCGTGACACAGCCGCAGCAGTTCCTCAGCGCTGTTGAAGTCGTAGGGCAGCTGGGTCGTGTCCGCATCCAGGGAGCCGGCGGCGGCCTGGGCCTCGTCGATGACGAAGCCGCCGCCCACCGAGTAGTAGGTGTTGCGGTGAAGCTCCTCGCTATGGCCGTGGGCGATCAGGCGCATGGCGTTGGGGTGGTGGGGCAGGCTCTCCTCGAGCAACTGCATGTCGCGAGCCCAGATGAAGGGCACGCTGTGGCGGCCATCCAGACGCAGCGCCTGGGCCTCCTGCAGCTCCTCGATGGAGGGAGCGATGATGTCGGGATCGATGCGGTCCGGACGCTCGCCCATCAGCCCCATGATCACGGCGTGGTCGGTGCCATGGCCGATGCCGGTGGCGGAGAGCGAGCCGAAGAGCTCTACCTCGACCCTTGCCACGCGGGTCAGTAGGTCGCGCTCCTTGAGTTCGCCGACGAAGTCGTAGGCGGCCCGCATCGGGCCCACGGTGTGGGAGCTCGAGGGCCCCACGCCGATCTTGAACAGGTCGAAGACGCTGATGGACATGGTCGTGAACCTCTTTTGTTGTCTTGGCGACTCGGTGCTACTGCGCCTCGGCTCGCGCCTGCCGCCCTTCGGCGGCGCGGCAGGCGGCCGCGGTGAACAGTACGTCGGTGGAGGAGTTGAGCGCCGTCTCGGTGGAGTCCTGGACCACGCTGATCACGAAGCCGATCGCCACCACCTGCATGGCCACGTCAGTGGAGATGCCGAACAGGCTGGCAGCCATGGGGATCAGCAGCAGCGAGCCGCCGGCCACCCCCGAGACGCCGCAGGCGGCCAGCGCGGAGACCACGCACAGCAGCAGGGCGGTGGGGAAGTCCACCGGGATACCCAGGGTGTTGGCGGCGGCCAGGGTGATCACCGAGATGGTGATCGCCGCGCCTGCCATGTTGATGGTGGCGCCCAGCGGGATGGAGATGGCGTAGGTGTCGGGGTCGAGGTCGAGCCTCTCGCACAGCGCCATGTTGACCGGGATATTGGCCGCCGAGCTGCGCGTGAAGAAGGCGGTGATGGCGCTGCCGCGCAGGCAGGCGAAGACCAGCGGATAGGGGTTCCGGCGCGTCTGCGAGAAGACGATCAGCGGATTGGTGACCAGCGCCACGAACAGCATGCAGCCGACGATCACACCGAGCAGCCGGCCATACTCGAGCAACGCGCCCAGTCCTGCTTCCGCCAGGGTATTGGCGACCAGACCGAAGATGCCCAGCGGGGCGAAGCGGATGACTACGCGCACGATGCCGGAGATCGCCTCGGAGAGGTCGTTGAGCGTGCCGCGGGTAGCTTCGCCGGCGTGGCGCAGCATCAGGCCGAGGCCGATGGCCCAGGCCAGGATGGCGATGAAGTTGGCCTCCATCAGCGCGGTGACCGGGTTGGCAACGGCATTGAGCAGCAGGTTGCGCAGGATCTCGATGATGCCGCCCGGCGGGTTGCCACTGACCTCGGGCATGTCCAGCGTCAGGGTGGTGGGGAAGGTGAAGCTCGCCACTACGGCGACCAGTGCCGCCACCAGGGTGCCGATCACGTAGAGGATCAGCACGCCGCGGATATGGGTGGGCTGCCCCTGGCGGTGCCCGGCGATGGCCGCGGCCACCAGCACGAACACCAGGATCGGGGCCACGGCCTTGAGGGCGGAGACGAACAGCTCGCCGAGCAGCGAGAACGAGGCGGCGAGGTCGGGCGACACGACGGCGAGCAGGATGCCGCAGGCAATGCCGATGGCGATCTGGGTGATCAGGCTCAGACGCAGCAGCGGGCCGAAGAGGGTATTGAGCGTGGAAGTCATCGAGGATCTCTCGGTGGTTGGGTGCTGGCAGAATTATTGTGTGATCGGGCCGGATCAGGCGGCCCTGGCCTTGCAGGCCCCGTGGCGAGGTAGCGCCAGGGGGCCAGTCTTGCGTTGTCGCGGGCGAAATGTGCCCGCGGCGGCTGCCTCACGCAACAGCGGCAGCCCTCGGTGGTCGGCGACTTGCGGCAGTCAGTTGCCGGACGATCATTTCCCCCGGTAGTAGCCCGGTGCGACGAAGGGGGTCTTGCTGACGGTCATCGGCAGGTGCTTGCCGCGCACCTCGGCGTAGACGGTGGTGCCCAGCTCGGCGTTGGCTATGGTCACGTAGCCCATGGCTACCGGCTTGCCCACGCTGGGGCCGAAGCCGCCGGAGGTCACCGCACCGATGGTGTTGCCTTCGGCGTCGAGCAGCGGGGCACCTTCGCGCACCGGGGCGCGACCCTCGCCGAGCAGGCCGACACGCTTGCGGGTGTGGTCCTTGGCTTCGACCTGGTGGAGGATCGCCTCGGCACCCGGGAAGCCGCCGGGGCGCTCGCCGCCATTGCGGCGGGGCTTGCCGATGGCCCAGATCAGCCCGGCCTCCACCGGCAGGGTGGTGGTATCGATATCGTGCCCGTAGAGGCACAGGCCGGCCTCCAGGCGCAGGGAGTCACGGGCACCCAGGCCGATCGCCTCGACCTCCGGCTCCGCCAGCAGGCGGCGTGTCAGGGCCTCGGTCTGCTCGGCGGCCACCGAGATCTCGAAGCCGTCCTCGCCGGTATAGCCGCTGCGGCTGACCCACACCGGAATACCGTCGATCTCGAAGTGGCCATGCTGCATGAAGACCATCTCGGTGGCTTCCGGGCACAGCCGCTTCATCATCTCGGCGGTCTGCGGACCCTGGATTGCGATCAGGCCGCGATCGAGCTCCTCGATCTCGTGGCCGGCCGGCAGGTTGGCGCGCAGGTGGGCGATGTCCTGGTCCCGGCAGGCGGCGTTGACCACCAGGTAGAGGTGGTCGCCGGCGTTGACCACCATCAGGTCGTCGAGGATGCCACCCGCCTCGTTGGTGAAGATGGCGTAGCGCTGCATGCCCTCGGCCAGGCCGACGATATCCGCCGGCACCAGGGTCTCCAGTGCCTCGGCCGGGGAGGGGCCGCGCAGCAGCAGCTGTCCCATGTGCGAGACGTCGAACAGCCCGCAGGCTGTGCGCGTGTGCTCATGCTCCTTCTTCACGCCCAGCGGGTATTGCACCGGCATCTCGTAGCCGGCGAACGGCACCAGCTTGGCGCCGAGCTCGACGTGCAGGTCATAAAGAGGGGTACGCTTCAGCTCGCTCATGGGGGCCTCCGATAACAGGGAAAACGAAGCGGCGTGCCTCAAGGATAGCGGCAACCGGACAGCATAGCGCCTAGAGTAGACGATGTTTCCTATTGGAAACAATGGGTGTCATCAAGAATTGCCGTTGCCATGATGGAGCGCCGCGGGAGAGACGATCGCTTCCTGGTATCGGCGGGGAGATTGAAGGGCTTTGCGTGGCGGGGGGCGAGCATCGTGACGCCGCTCGAGAGGGTGGCGTCACGACACTCAGGTTTTCCTATTGGAAACAGTGCGCTCTTGAGCCGTTTCCATTGACGAGCGGTCGGTGAGTCACTGAGTCAGAGCGAGCGGCCCGCCGTTGATGGCCGAGAGCGCCTCGTTGGCCTCGAGGATCTGGGCCTCGATGCCGGTCACGCCCATACCCTCCAGGCGGCCGGTGTGCATCCGGCAATAGTCCTCAGCCTCTTCGCGGGTGGCGAAGAGGTAGACACCGCCGGCCCGCTTGCCCGCGGGATCCTCGGTCCAGATCTTCCACAGCAGGCCGGGCTCGTCGTTGATGGAGCGGGCCAGCGGCGTCATGGCCTCGACCATTGCCTCGCCGAAGGGGCCATCGAAGGGAAAGTGCACCTGTAGAATTACGGCCATGGGGGCCTCCTGTGGTCGGGTGGTGAGGATGTGTGGCTGGGCTCAGGCGAAGTCGGGGTCGTCGGTGCGGAAGATCGACTCCTCCTCGCCGGGCAGGGTGACCGAGAATTCGCCGCCGCCCAGGTAGCTGACCGGGTGTCCCTCGCGGGTGCGCAGGGCGGGACCGCCGCTCACCGGGCCGGCATGGGTCAGTTCACCGAGCTCCTTCACGCTGACCTGGATGTCGATCATCACCTCGCGGCCCTGATCGTCGAAGGCCATGATGGTGCGTTCGTGTTCGCTCATGGGGTTGGCTCCGGCTGGTAGGGTGGCCGTCAGTATCGGCATTTTCGGCCCGCGAGGCGAGTGGCCGAACGACGCGGGGCCTGCGCAAAGGCAGGCCCCGTTGATGTCGAAGGCGACTGGGTGACGCTCAGAGGCGGCTGGCCACGGCGTCCAGGAAGCCCTGCATGTCGACCAGGGTCTCGCTCTCCGGGGCGTTGGTCTTGCCCTTGAGGTCGCCGGTGATGATGCCGGCGTCCACGGTGTCGATCAGCGCCGCCTTGAGGCGGTGGGCGTAGTCGACCAGGGCGGGATTCTCCTCGCGTTCTCCCAGGGTCTCCAGGGCGTTGGCCACGGCGTAGAGCAGGGCGGAGGAGTTGAAGTGGGCCTCCTTGCCGTCGCTCTCCAGATACTTCAGGTAGAGGTCGTGGGCGGTGCCGTGGGGTGCCTCGAACAGCATGGTGCCGTCCTTGCTCTCGATGATCGAGCTGGCGGTGGCCAGGCTGCCGCCGAGCGCGGCGGAGATGTCCGAGAAGATGTCGCCGTCCAGGTTCTGCGCCGGGTAGAGGGCGTTGCGCGGCGGGTCGGTGATCATCTTGATGAGCTGGCTGGAGGGCCGCATGATCATGAAGGAGGGGGGCGAGGTGTCGGCCTCGGCGAGCTCGCGGCGCACGTCGGTGATCACGGTGCTGAACACCTCGTCGTACTCCATGACCTCGCGCTTGAGGCCGAAGTAGACCTCCTTGCTCTTGCGCGAGGCGTCACGGAACACCTGCAGCACCCAATCCTTGATCGCCTCATGGTCATTGGACATCAGCAGGATGGGGTCACCCTTCCTGACGTGGCGGGCGTGCTTCTCCTCGCCGTCAACGATGACCTTGAGGATGCCGTCCTCCTCGGCAGGGGCGTTGAAGCTGCCGTACTGGTCGCCGCCGCCGGCGCTCATGCGCGAGATAGAGACCTGGGCCTTGCGGTCGGGAATACCGTATTGCTTGAGCTGCTCCACCAGCTTGAAGAGCTTGCGCCCGGTGGTGTTGTCCGGCACACCCCACAGCGCGCGCTCGGGCGGGTTGGAGACAAGGCGTGCGGCCTGGGCGTCGATCAGCTCGTAGAAGTAGGCAAGGCCGAGGGCCTCGACCTGCTCGCGGTAGTGCTGGTCGTAGATTCCCTCGATGGCGGCGCGCATCACCCCGTCGTAGCCGGAGATCACGGTGTCCTTGAGGCCCAGGTAGATGTCGCGCTTCTCGTCGATGGCGCGCTGGAAGAAGCGGTGGGCCCAGGCCTTGACGTCTTCCAGGTCGTTGGTGGCGAGCAGCCAGGGATCGCCCTTCTTGACCTCGCGGCGGTGCAGCTCCACCGGGTCGCCGCTGGCCCCCACGAACATCAGCTTGACGATGCCGGTGGCGCGGGAGAGCTCGTTGAAGCTCTCCTTGATGCCGCCGACCTCCATGGTGTCGACGACGATGTCGCGGTCGACCCACTCGGGGCGCTTGACCTTGAGGTTGCGGAACTGGATGTCCTCGCGGGTGATGTTGCCGCCGATACCCTTGCGGATGGCGCCGTTGGGCGACTTGGTGGCCAGCGGGTGCAGCTTGGTGCCGTCGAGGTCGGGGTGCTTGGCGAGCAGCTCGCCGAGCTGGGCGCGATTGACCGTCATGCCGGCGTTCTTGATGCCCACGCCGTGGCGCTTGAGCGCCTCCACGGCATCGACCACTACCTGGCCGTTGGTGACCAGGCGATTCTCGGCGGAGAGGTCGATCTCGACCAGCGGGATCTCCAGCCGGGAGGTCACGAAGGTATCGAGAATCTTCTCGAAGGCTACCTGGGCCATCTCGTCACCGTGGAGGATGACCAGTGGGGCGTCGACTGTGATCTTGCTGCTCATCGCCTCGTCTCTTCTGCTGCGCGCTGGAAAGTGCGCATAGGGTACGCCGGAAGGCTCAAGGGCGCCATGCCCCCAAGGGGTAAGGCCGCTCACCCCTCGCTGCCGGCCCAGCGTTCGTCAGGGTGCACTTCGTTGGCGGGCAGCACCGGGTCGTAGCCATCCCGGCGCAGCGCCTCGATCACCTCCCGGGTGTGCTCGCTGCCCAGGGTTTCCAGGGTGGCCTCCACTTCGGTGGCACGCAACGAGAGGTCGGTGAAGGTGCGGTGGTGGGCGATATGGATGACGTTGGCGTGCTGTTCGGCGAGCTGCCGCGTCAGCTCGGCCAGGGCGCCGGGTACGTCGGGGATCGCCACGCGCACGCGCACGATGCGCCCGCTGCGGACCAGGCCGCGCTGGATCACCGAGGAGAGCGCCAGCATGTCGATGTTGCCGCCGCACAGGATCAGGCCCACCTTGCGCCCGCGGTAGCGTTCGGGGTCGGCCAGCACCGCGGCGAGGCCCGCGGCCCCGGCGCCTTCCGCCACACTCTTCTCGATCTCCAGCAGCAGCAGGATGGCGCGCTCGATCTCGGGCTCGTCCACCAGCACGATATCACTCACCCGCTCGCGCACGATGGGCAGGGTCAGCTTGCCGGGCTGCTTGACCGCGATGCCCTCGGCGAGGGTGGCCAGCCCGCAGTGGATCTCCTCACCGGCGAGGGCCTGCTGCATGGCGGGGAAGCGCCTGGTCTGCACGCCCACGATCTCGATGCCGGGCTTGAGCTCGGTGGCGGCGATGGCGTTGCCGCTGATCAGCCCGCCGCCGCCGATGGGGATCACCAGGGCATCGAGATCCGGGGCGTCCTCGAGCATCTCCAGGGCGATGGTGCCCTGACCGGCGATGATGCGCTCGTCGTCATAGGGGTGCACGAAGACCAGGTTGCGCTCGGCGGCGAGGCGGTGGGCGTACTCGCCGGCCTCTGCGACGCCCTCGCCCTCGAGATGTACCTCCGCGCCGAGTCGGCGGGTGTTGTGCACCTTGAGGTTGGGGGTATGGCGAGGCATGACGATGGTGGCGCGGATGCCCAATCGGGCGGCGTGGTAGGCCACCGCCTGGGCGTGGTTGCCGGCGGACATGGCGATGACGCCGCGTTCCCGCTCCTCCGGGGTGAGGGTGAGCAGGTGGTTCAGCGCCCCGCGCTCCTTGAAGGCGGCGGTGAACTGGTGGTTCTCGAACTTGATGAAGAGCTCGCAGCCGGCGATCCGCGACAGGGTGTGGGAGTGCAGGCAGGGGGTGCGCTCCACACTACCCCGGATCTGCTCGGCGGCGGTGCGGATGTCGTCGAGGGTCACACTCATGGCGGGGCGTCTCCGGTTCTGGGCTAGCTTTCATGATGCGTCGTCGTGAAGTTGATGTCGAAATGGGCGCCGCAACGCATGCCGCGATGCGAGTTGAAACGCATGTCGAAACCCTGTCGCCTGGGATAGAGTCCATCCAGGCACACCTTTTATCCGGGCATGTGAACACGAGGAGAGCGCGATGAACGCCAGCAAGATACTGGAACAGTTGATGCAGCAGGCCGGCGGCCAGTCCGGCAGTGGGTCGAGCGGCCAGGGCGGTTCCGGCCTGGATATCAAGGGCATGCTCGATGGCCTCTCCCGCCAGCTGGGCGGTGGCGAGGCCAGGTCCGGCCAGGGCGGTGGCTCAGGATTCGACGTCAAGAGCCTGCTGGGTGGCGGCGCCCTGGGAATGCTGGTGGGCTCCAAGCGCGGCCGCAAGCTGGGTGGCAAGGCCCTCAAGTATGGCGCCATCGCCGGGGTGGGGATGCTGGCCTGGAAGGCGTGGCAGAACTCCCGCGGCGGTGCCGGTGGGCAGCAGGGCGAATCGCCCGCCGAGGGCGAGCCGGTGGAGCGGCTGGCCGGGCAGGCCCGCGAGCAGCGCAGCCTGGAGCTGCTGCAGGCGATGATCATGGCGGCCCGCGCCGACGGCCATATCGATGACCAGGAGCGTGAGCTGATCGCCGGCCAGATCGACGCCCTGGGCGCGGACCGCGAACTGCACGCCTGGGTGGAGCGTCAGCTCCAGGCGCCGCTGGATGCCGAGGCCCTGGCGGCCCAGGTCGATTCGCCCCAGGCCGCCCGCGAGATGTACCTGATCAGCGTGGCGGTGGTCGACGAGCAGAACGCCATGGAGCGCGCCTGGCTCGACCAGCTGGGCCGTGCCCTGGCGCTGCCCGGCGAGGTCACCGCCGAACTGGAGTACCAGGCCCGGGAGGCCGGTTGATGGTCGAGCCCTTGATGGCGCTGGCCACCGGCTTCGGCCTGGGGCTCTCGCCCTGGGCCTCGGGTACCGTCGGGTCGCTGCTTGGGCTGCCGCTGGCCTGGTGGCTGCTGGGCCGCACCCGGCGGGTACAGATCGCGGTGACGCTGGTACTGCTGCTCGCCGCGGTGCCTGTGTGTCACCTGGTCGAGCAGGAACTGGGCGGCAAGGATGATGGCCGCATCGTGCTCGACGAGATCGTCGCCTTCCCGGTGGCGGTGCTGGGCCAGGCGGCAGCCCGCCAGCCCTGGGCGATGGCCTCTGCCTTCGTGGTCTACCGGGTAGTCGACGCCACCAAGCCGCCGCCGGTGAGTCTGGCCGAGGCGGTGCCGGGCGGTGCCGGCATCGTGCTCGACGACGTCATCGCTGCGGCCATGACCTGGCTGGTGATGGCGGGCGGCCTCATCCTGTGGCGCCGGCGTCAGGCGTCGTCCTGAGCCGCCGGCGGGAAGCTGACATCGAAGCCCCGGGCGTCGAGCTGGCGAATCGCGTGGGGGCGGCCCTGGGTGTCGAAGTCGACCAGGCCGATCCCGCTGCCGTTCCAGAGCCGCTCGCCGGCTTTGGCGCGGTCGGGGTCGCGGGGTGTGATGGCCAGGCGGCGGCGCTTGGTGAACCAGTTGAGCGGTGACCAGGGCGCGTAGAGCCAGCGGTTCAGGCGATCGAACCAGTCGAGCAGGGTGTCGGGGAAGGCGTTCTTGATGCCGCTGGAGGTGATCTGCCACAGCCGCGGCCCGTGGCGGCGCTGGCGGATTTGGATGTCGTAGGCGAAGGAGTAGTGCACGTCGCCGGAGAGGATGACGTAGTTCCCCGGGGTGCGTGAGTGGCGAAAGATGTTGAGCAGCACGCTGGCCGCGCCGCGGTGAGCCATCCAGTTCTCGGCGTCCACCAGCAGCGGCCTGCCGGCCAGGGTGAAGATCTTCTGCACCACCTCGATCAGCTTGACCCCGAACATCGGCGCCGGCGAGACGATGATCACCGAGCGGTGGTGGAGCAGGGCCTGCTGAAACTCGCTCAGCGCCTCCCAGTCCATCAGCCCCGAGGGGCGCTTCGGGCTGCGTTCGCTGCGCCAGCGCCGGGTGCGGGTGTCGAGCACCACCAGCGGCGGGTCTCCCGGGATCTGGTACTCCCAGCCCTCGAAGCGCAGCAGGCGCCGGATCACGGCATCCAGGGCATCGCCGTCGAGCCAGCCGTCGTTCGCCATGGCGTCCTGCAGCAGCCGGGCGCACTCATCCAGCGGCTCGGCCAGGTGCTCGGGGGCATTGCCCCAGCCCTGGAAGAGCAGGTAGCCGAGCAGGGCGTTGCCGATGATGCGCCGCGAGAAGGGGTGGCCGTAGGCGGTGCGCTCCCAGTCGGCGGTGAGATTCCAGTCGTCGGTGATGTCGTGGTCGTCGAAGATCATCAGGGTCGGTAGCCGCGCCAGCAGCCGCGCGGCGGCCGGCAGGCCGGCCACGAAGCGCTCGATCACCGCGTGCTGCTCGGTGAACAGCGCGGCGTGCTTGTCATCCAGCGCGGGCGTTGCCACCTCGATCAGTTCCCAGGGCGTGGGCGACCACACCAGCAGGTACATGGCCACCATCTCGGCGAAGGTGGCCAGGTGGTTGTGGGCGTTGGCCGAGGTGAACACCGGCTTGCGCACCCCGCCGAAGAAGCGCTCGCGCAGGTTCTCGCTGCTCTTCACGTCGGGCAGCAGCGATTCCCGCGCGTAGTAATGGGCGGCCTCGCCATGCAGCGCCCGGCTGTCGGCCACCACGGCGCCCTCCAGCGACTCGTCGAACAGCCCAAGGCGGCGGATCAGGGCGTGGATGGCCACCAGCATGGGGCCGGCGACATCGTCGGCGTAGATCTGGTCGCCGGTCATCAGCAGCCAGGCGGGGCGCTCCTCGGGAACCTCGCGGTGCTCGGCCAGCCACGCCTCGGCGCGCACCAGGCCGTCGCCGCCGTCGTGGTGGGGCTTGCGGCAGGAGCCGTGCAGCAGCCGATGGTGGCGGCCGGCCAGCACGAAGGCGGGCAGCTCGCCCTCGGCGTCGAGCAGGTGGTCGCCCCAGTCGGCGATGCCGCGCTCGTCTTCGCCCTCGTGGTGGCGCTCAGTGTCGCGCAGGCGCAGGTCGTAGGCGATCAGGGTGTCGGTCGGCAGCGGCGTCGCCAGCGGCAGGTCGATCAGATGCAGCCAGGCGTGGCGGCCCACCGGCACCCGCCGGCAGTGGTCGTTCAGGGACAGCCGTCGCGTCCCCTCGCCGGCTGGGGTGAGGGCGAGGGTCAGCGCGAGGGGGCGGCTCGCCGCCAGCCACAGCACCAGGCGGTCGGGTGCCAGGCGGCGCAGCAGCGGGCCGGCGAGCACAGCGGGGAGGGTAGCGTCGTCCATGGGCGAGATCGTCTGCGGTTTCCTTGGGGCACCCCGTCACCGACAGGCGCGCGGGGCCGAGGTTCCACCCTCGCCGATGCGGCGCACCCCGGCAAGCGTCGCGTTGAGACGCTCACTGGCGCGGTGTGGGGAATCGCCTACATTGGAGATTCAGATTGAACGGTCATGCAGGCGTCATGTCGGCGTCATCCGGCTGTCACGGCCGGGCGACATAAGGGTACGGCACGTCGCACCATCTTCGGACCCCACCGCTCGAGGAGAATTTTCCATGTCGATCACCCGTCGCCGCTTCCTGCAGGGCTCGCTGGCCGCCGGTGCGGCCGCCACACTGCCGACTCCCTTCTATATCAATCGGGCCCTGGCCCAGCAGGAGCCGCTGCGCATCTACGCCTGGGCGGGCTACTTCAACGACGCCATGCTGGCCGACTTCACCGACAAGACCGGCATCCCGGCGACCTTCACTCCCTATGGCACCAACGACGAGCTGATGAACTCGCTGCGCGCCAGTGCCGGCGAGGGCTTCGACGTGATCATGCCCACCGTGGACCGGGTGCCGGGCTATCTCGACTACGACCTCATCCAGCCGCTGGACGAGTCGCGTATCAACTGGAGCGGCGCCCTGGACAGCGCCATCTCGGGCTCCGAGACCGGCGGAGTGGTGGATGGCAAGCGCTACTTCGCGCCCAGCGACTGGGGCACCGAGGCAATCACCTGGCACCGCCGCTACGCCGATATCGACCGCGCCAACCTCAGCTACGCCGACCTGTGGAATCCCGAGCACGGCCAGGGCGTCACGGTGCGCGGCCACTCGGCGCTGGTGGGGATCGGCCTGTGGCTGGAGCGCGAGGGCAGGCTGCCCCACCCGCTGCTCGACTCCTACCGCAGCGAGGAGGCGATGCGCGCCAACTTCGATGTCATCCTCGAGGAGGCGGTCAAGCACAAGGAGCTGCTGGTGCAGTTCTGGAACACCGAGAACGAGGCCCAGGCCGCCTTCCGGACCAACGGGGCCATCATCGGCCAGACCTGGGACTCCACCGCCTTCCGCCTGATCCAGGAGGGCGACGATATTGCCTACGGCGCGCCGAAGGAGGGCGCCCTGGCGTGGATGGAGGGCTTCGTCATCCCGAAGAATGCCCGCAACCCGGATGCCGTCTACGAGTTGATCAACTGGTACTACACCCCCGAGGCCGGCGCCATGTTCGTCGAGGCCACCGGTTACAACTCCACCTCCAAGGGCGCCACCGAGCTGCTGCCCGAGGCGACGCGCAACTTCTTCACCGACTCCTACACCGAGCAGGATCTCGAGAACCTGTGGTGGTGGCCGATCCAGGAGCCCTGGTACGTGGCGCTGCGCAACGAGTACCAGGACCGCTACCTGTCCGCCTGACGAATGCCCGACCGCGAGGTGACCATGGACGGCAGCGTCCGGCTGGAGGAAGTGGTGATGCGCTTCGGCGACTTCACCGCCATCGACAAGACGTCGCTCGAGATCGGCTCGGGGGAGTTCTTCAGCTTCCTCGGCCCCTCGGGCTGTGGCAAGACCACCCTGCTCAACATGATCGGCGGCTTCCTGACGCCCAGCGAGGGCCGGGTATCGATCGGTGGCGAGCCCATGGCCGGGGTGTCGGTGAATCGCCGCCCCACGGCGATGATCTTTCAGAACCTGGCGCTCTTTCCGCTGATGACGGTGTTCGAGAACATCGAGTTCGGCCTCGAGGTGCGCGGGGTCGACCGCCGTACGCGGCGCGCCACCGCCGAGCGCCTGCTGTCACTGGTGGCCCTCGAGGGCGTGGGAGCGCGCCGGGTTACCGAGCTCTCCGGCGGCCAGAAGCAGCGCGTGGCTATCGCCCGGGCGCTGGCGGTGGAGCCGCGGGTGCTGCTGCTCGACGAGCCGCTCTCGGCGCTGGACCTCAAGCTGCGCCAGCATATGCGCAGCGAGCTCAAGGCGATCCAGCGCAAGACCGGCATCACCTTCATCTACATCACCCATGACCAGGGCGAGGCCTTGACCATGTCCGACCGGGTGGCGGTGATGTCGGCGGGCCGCCTGCAGCAGGTGGCCGATCCCATGACCCTCTATCGCCAGCCGGCCACCGGCTTCGTGGCGGCCTTCGTCGGCGAGAACAACCGCATCGAGGCGAGGGTGATCGACCGTCTGGGCGAGCGGGTGCGCCTGGATGCCGGGACCCTGGGTGAGCTGGAGGGCCGTGTGGGTGACGAGGCGAGCCTGGGCGGTGGCGCGGATGTGGCGCTCTATGTGCGCCCCGAGCAGCTGCGTCCAGTGGTCGCCGGCACTTCCGGCGATGCCTCCATGGGCGGTTCGACCCTGGTCGCGGAGGTCGAGTCGGTCAGCTTCGAGGGCGCCTGGCTGATGGTGCAGGCACGCCTCCCGGGTTCCGGCGAGGCGCTGCGGGTGCAGCTGGGCAGCGAGGTGTCGCGAAGCTTCGCCGATGCACTGGTACCCGGCGAGGCGATCACCCTGGGCTACGATCCCGCCGAGACGGTGGTGCTGCCCCGGGATGACGGCCCGCGGGTGGACGAGGCCACCGGCGAGGTGGTGGAGGCAGCAGATGTTTAGGCAGCTCGCCGCCCGCTTCGGTGGCCCCCTGTCGGCGGCCATCCTGGCGCTGCTGGGCATCTGGCTGATCCTGATGGTGACCCTGCCGCAGCTGCAGATGATCGACTACTCGCTGCGCCCCAATCTGCTGCCCGACCAGCGCGGCGGCCCCGAGGATGGCTGGACACTGGCCAATTACGCCACCCTGTTTGCCAACGACATCCACCGTGCCATCTTCTTCAAGACGCTGTGGTCCAGCGTACTGGTGACCCTGCTGACCCTCGCCGTGAGCTATCCGCTGGCCTGGTACCTGGCCAAGGTGGCCACCCCGCGGCAGGCAGCACTCTGCATCCTGCTGCTGATCATTCCCTTCTGGATCAACGAGATCCTGCGCACCTACTCGTGGTTCATCATCCTGGCCTTCCGCGGGCCGCTCAACGAGCTGCTGCTGATGCTGGGACTCATCGACCGCCCCATCCGCTTCCTCAGCGGCGATGGCGGGGTGATGGTGGGCATGGTCTATGCCTATATCCTGTTCATGGTGTTCCCGCTCTACAACGCCATCGAGAGCCTCGACGACAACCAGGTGCGCGCCGCCCGGGACCTGGGTGCCGGCACGCTGCGCACCCATCGGCGCATCGTGATTCCCCACGCCAAGCCGGGCATCGCCACCGGTTGCATCATGACCTTCATGCTGGCCGCCGGCAGCTACGCGGTGCCGGCGCTGCTCGGCTCGCCGGGCAGCCGCTGGTTCACCCAGATCATCTACAACTGGTTCTTCGAAGGCGGCAACTGGAACCAGGGAGCGGCCTACGCCTTCCTGCTGCTGGTGCTGTGCATCGGCTTCATGTCGCTGGTGATGAAGGTGTTCAAGGTGGGCCTGGGAGACATCGCGAAATGAGGGACCGGGCCAAATGAGCTCACAGCGACTGATGGCCCTGGGCCTGCGTTTCTATGTGGTGGTGTTCTTCGCCTACCTCTTCCTGCCGCTGATCGTCATGGCCGCGGCGACCTTCAACGACAGCCGCTTCCCCACCGTGACGCCCTGGGACGGCACCACCCTGAAGTGGTTCGGCGAGCTCGCCGCCGATGGCGCCATGTGGCAGGCGCTGACCAACAGCGCCATCGTGGCCACGGGAGTGCTGCTGCTGGCGGTGCCCATCGGCATCGCCACGGCGCTGTTCCTCAACACCGTGCAGAGCCGCGCCAAGCCCTTCCTCTATGCGCTGATCCTCTCGCCGCTGCTGACCCCGGGGGTGATCATCGGCATCTCCACGCTGATCTTCTGGCGCCAGTGGGGCGTGGGCGGTGGCATCTTCCTCACCGTGGTGGGCCAGGCCACCTTCATCGCCGCCTACGTGATGCTGATGGTCACCGCCCGGCTGCAGCGCTTCGACCGCACCATGGAGCGCGCTGCCCTGGACCTTGGGGCCAGCCAGTGGCAGATGTTCCGGCGCATCCTGCTGCCCTACCTGCGTCCGGCGATCCTCTCGGCGGCGGTGATCGCCTTCCTGCAGTCCTTCGAGAACTACAACACCTCGCTGTTCGTGGTGGGCTACGACACCACCCTGACGGTCTACATCGCCTCCAAGGTGCGCACCGGTCTGACCCCGGCGGTCAACGCCCTGGGGCTGATCCTGATCCTGGTGACGGTGCTGCTGGCGGCGGCCTACGAGTTCAAGCGGCGCCGCGAGGCCGCGCGCCTGGTGAAGGGGGTGTGATCCCTGCGCTATGCTGGGGGCCCGCCACAGGAGGGCCCCATGTCCCACGATCACTCCCATGACCATGCCCATCACGCCCACGACAGCCGGCGCCGGCTGTCGTGGGCGATTGTGCTCACCGGCGGCTTCATGGTCGCCGAGGTGGTGGGCGGCATCGTCTCCGGCTCGCTGGCGCTGCTGGCCGACGCCGGGCATATGCTCACCGATACCGCCGCCCTGGCGCTGGCCTGGTTCGCCGCCTGGATCAGTCAGCGGCCCGCAGACGGCAGGCGCAGCTACGGCTACCACCGGGTGCAGACGCTGGCCGCCTTCGTCAACGGCATCACCCTGATCGCCATCGTGGTGTGGATCGCCATCGAGGCGGTGCGCCGCTTCCTTGCGCCGGTAGAGGTGATGGGCGGCACCATGCTGACCATCGCCGTGCTGGGGCTTGGTGTGAACCTGGTGGTGTTCGCCATCCTCCACGGCGGCGATCGCGACAACCTCAACATGCGCGGGGCCGCCCTGCATGTGCTGGGCGACCTGCTCGGCTCGGTGGCGGCCATCGTCGCCGCCCTGGTGATCCTGGCCACCGGCTGGACCCCCATCGACCCGCTGCTGTCGCTGCTGGTGGCGGCCCTGATCCTCAGGAGCGCCTGGAAGTTGACCCGCGAGGCGGGGCATATCCTGCTGGAGGGCTCACCGCACGACCCCGATGCCGCGACCCTGCGCCGGGAGATTCCCGAGGCCCTGCCGGCGGTGCATGACGTCCACCATGTCCATATCTGGTCGCTGACGCCGGCGCGCCACCTTGTCTCGCTGCATGCCGCTGTGGAGGCGGGGGAGGATCGCCAGGCGACCCTGGTGGCGATCAAGGCGCTGCTGGTGGAGCGCTACGGTATCCGTCACGCGACCATCCAGGTCGAGGACCGTAACGACTGCGTCGACGAACGGGAGTGAGGGAGCTCAGGGCTGCTCGCGCAGCGCGCTGCCGGGTAGCCAGAGCCGGACGCACAGCCCGCCGATCGCGGCCTCTTCGAGGCTCAGGCGGCCGCCGTGCAGCTCGGTCAGGTCCTTGACGATGGCCAGCCCCAGACCGTTTCCCGAACGCTGCTCGTCAAGTCTTGCGCCGCGGGCCATGGCGGCCTGTCGCTGAGCTGCGTCCATGCCCGGGCCGTCGTCCTCCACCGCCAGCCACACCCCGCCGGCTTCCTCTCCACCGTTCAACCGGACTTGCCCCGCGGCCCAGCGCAGGGCGTTGTCGAGCAGGTTGCCGACCAGCTCCTGCAGGTCCTGGGCATCCATGCGCAGGTACAGCGGTTCCGGCAGCTCGGCGTGCAGGGCGATGCCGCGGCGCTCGGCCAGGCGCCCCAGCCCCTCGACGATGGGGGAGAGCACTTCGGAAACCGCTACCCGCGGCGCCAGGCCGGCGTCGCCCGCCGCCGTGGCCCGTGCCAGGTGGTGGCGCACCGCGGCGTCGATGCGCGAGAGCTCCTCGCGGATGCGCCCGCGCCGGGGCTCCTCGATGCCGTCGGCCAGGGTGGTCAGCACGCTGACCGGGGTCTTCAGGGCGTGGGCCAGGTTGCCGGCGGCGTGCCGGGCGTGGGCCATCAATCGGCGGTCGCGCTCCAGCACGCTGTTCATGGCTGCGGCCAGGCGGGCGAGCTCCTCCGGTAGGCGGGTATCCAGGCGCTCGGCTTCGCCATCCTCCACCCGGCGCAGATCGGCGCGCAGGCGGCGCAGCGGTGCCAGCCCCCAGCGGATCTGCAGCGCCAGGGCGGCCAACAGCAGCGCGCCCAGGCCGGCCAGGGAGAGCGCTACCAGGCGGTTGAAGCGGGCGATCTCGGTATCCAGCGGCTCACGGGAGATCGCCACGGCGACGTGCAATGACTCGGCCAGGGGGGCGAGGCGGATGTCACGCTCGATGGCCCGCAGCGGCGTGCCGCGAGGCCCCGGCAGGTCGCGGAAGGCGATCTCCGGGTGGGAAGCCGTGGCCAGGCGCTGGTCCCATAGCGAGCGCGAGGCGAGGGTGTGATTGCCGCCGTCGCTGGCCTGCCAGTACCAGCCGGAGAAGACCCGGGTGAAGCGTGGCTCGCCCAGGTCGCGCTGCAGTACCAGCTCGCCGGCGACCTCGTCCCAGGCCAGCCCGGCGACCACCACCTGCAGCAGCGATTCCAGCCGCTCATCGAAGGCGGCGGTGGCGGTGGCCTGGACGTGGCGGGAGAGGGCGATGCCGGCGAGCGGCAGCGAGCCCAGCAGGATTGTCAGCGTCGCCAGCATCAGTCGGCTGGCCAGGGAGAGGCGGCGCGGAGTCATGGCGCGCCGTCGGTGTCGACCAGGCGATAGCCCTGGCCGCGCAGCGTCTCGATGCGTGCCGCGCCCAGCTTGCGGCGCAGGCGGCTGATCTGCACGTCGATGACGTTGGAGTCGGGTTCGTGGTCGCGGTCGTAGACGTGCTCGGCCAGTTCGCTGCGGCTGACCACCCGGGGGGCGGCGTGGGCAAGGTAGGCGAGCAAGCGCGACTCCTGGGCGGTCAGGCTGATGGGGCGGCCGGCCAGGGTAACGCTGCCGCTGTGGGTATCGAAGGCGAGCTCGCCGATCCTCAGCACCGGATGGGCGTGGCCGTGGGTGCGCCTGACCAGGGCGCGCAGTCGGAACAGCACCTCGGCGGTCTCGAAGGGCTTGGTGACGTAGTCGTCGGCGCCGGCCGAGAAGCCGGCGGCCTTGTCGGCCCAGCGGGTGCGGGCGGTAAGCACCAGCACCGGCAGCTCGATGCCGTCCTCGCGCCAGTCGGCGAGCCAGCGGCTGCCGTCGCCATCGGGCAGGCCCAGGTCGAGGATCACCGCGTCGTAGGCCTCGGTGCGCACCAGAAAGTCCGCCTCGCCGCCGTTCTCGGCTCGTTCCATCAGCAGCCCGGCTTCGCCCAGCGCCTCGCATAGCGCATCGCTCAGGGCGCGGTCGTCCTCCACCAGCAGCACCTTCATGGTGTCACCTCGCGGCGGCGCATGGCATCGATCTTCACCCCTTCCATGCCGACCAGCTCACCGCTCTCGGCGTCGAACTCGAACTCCACCACCTGGCCGTCGGGGCCGAGCATCTCGATCTCGTAGGCGAGGCGGCCGTCGTCGCGCTCCAGTTCCACCTCCAGCACCTGGCCTTCAAAGCGCGCCTCCAGCCAGTCGAGCAGGCTCGGCAGCGCCACGATTCTCTCTTCGCGTACTGCCTCGTGGAGATCCTGCCAGTGCTCCTCGGCCGGCGCAGACGAGGCGGCCAACTGTACCAG
The DNA here is from genome assembly GCF_021282295.1 of Halomonas sp. G15. Taxonomy (NCBI): domain Bacteria; kingdom Pseudomonadati; phylum Pseudomonadota; class Gammaproteobacteria; order Oceanospirillales; family Halomonadaceae; genus Halomonas; species Halomonas sp. G15. The sequence continues at coordinate 28,696 of NZ_JAJSPA010000038.1, forward strand.
CAGTCCTGCGAGCAGGCCGGCCAGCAGCGTCAGCCGGGGACGCAGGTGAGGGCGAGTGTGGGGGTGTCGTGTCAGCATGGGCTCAGGGTGCCAGGGGCAACATGAACAGAGCATGAACGCTGCCTTCACCTTCAGGCAAGGTGAGGGGGTGTGTAATGGCCCGGCAACCCGCAGAGATGAGGACACCACCATGCAACGCAAGATGATCCTGACCGCTTCCCTGGCCGCCCTGCTGGGCGCTGCTACCCTGGCCCAGGCCGCGGATGAGCGCCTGGCGACCGAGCGCCTCGACGAGGTGTTGGCCCAGGCCGGTGATTTCGGCTTCCAGACCTTTGATGAGATCGAGGTGAAGCGTGACGACCGTGTTGAGGTCGAGGGTTGGCTCGATGACGAGTGGCAGGCCGAGGTGAGCTTCGACCTGGCCAGCGGCGAGAGCCTGAAGGAGGAGCGCAAGAAGCGCGAAGGCGGTGCCTGGGGCCTCTCCGAGGCCGAGGTGCGCGACGCCATGGCGCTGGCCGTGGCCGAGGGCCTGGCCGAGTTCGAGGAGCTCCAGGCCGAGCGTGACGGCCGCATCGATATCGAGGGCTACGACGCCGACGACCGTGAGCTGGAAGTGAAGATCCGCGACGGCGAGGTGCTCGAGGTCGAGCGCGACTGAACTGCTCCCGGGGCATCTCCCGGCTAGCGACTCAAGAGTAGATAAGGAGGGACCGGCGCATGACGCGCCGGGCCCTCTGCCGTTTGCCTTGGGGGTCAATAGAGCTTGCTGTGCCTCAGCCGGGCGATGGCCTCGGGTGGGGCGAAGCTTGCCGCGCTGGCACTCTCCCAGAAGTCGCGGAACAGCGGGTGATGGGCGGCGCCACCCGCCAGCAGCTCGCCCGGCGCCAACTGGTCATGCAGCTCGGCGAAACTCTTCACCTCATGGCGCGACACCCGGTGCAGCACATGCTCCGGGCCAAGCTCCGCGGGGTGTGACAGGCCGGCGGCTCCCAGCATCTCGGCCAGGGCCTCCAGGGTGTTGGCATGGAAGCTCGCCACCCGCTGCGCCTTGGTGGGCACGTCGAGGCGGCTGCCGCGCAGGGTGTCCTGGGTGGCGACGCCACTGGGGCAGCGGTCGTTGTGACAGCTCTGGGCCTGGATGCAGCCCAGGGCGAACATGAAGCCGCGCGCGGCATTACACCAGTCGGCGCCCAGCGCCATGGCCCGGGCGATATCGAAGGCGCTGATCATCTTGCCGGCTGCGGCGATCTGCACCCGGTCGCGCAGGCCGGCACCGACCAGGGTGTTGTGCACTAGCTGCAGCGCCTCGGTCAGCGGCAGGCCCAGGCGGTTGATGAACTCCAGCGGGGCGGCACCGGTGCCGCCCTCGCCGCCATCCACCACCACGAAGTCGGGGTGCTCGCCGCGCTCGAGCATCGCCTTGACGATGGCGAACCACTCCCAGGGGTGCCCGATGGCGAGCTTGATGCCCACCGGCTTGCCGCCGGCCAGGTCGCGCAGCCGTATGATGAAGTCGATCATCTCGCCCGGCGTCGAGAAGGCCGTGTGGGCGGCGGGAGAGATGACGTCCTCGCCCAGAGGAACGCCCCGGGTTGTGGCGATCTCCGGGGTCACCTTGGCCGCCGGGAGGATGCCACCGTGACCCGGCTTGGCGCCTTGGGAGAGCTTGATCTCGATCATCTTCACGGCTTCCTGGCGGGCCCCTTCGCGGAAGCGCTCGGGGTCGAAGTGCCCCGCCTCGTCTCGGCAGCCGAAATAGCCGGATCCGATCTCCCAGACCAGATCCCCACCGCGGCGATGGTAAGGCGAGATCGCACCCTCGCCGGTGTCGTGGTAGAAGCCCCCGCTGCGGGCGCCGTCGTTGAGGGCGCTGATGGCGTTGGCGGAGAGCGCGCCGAAGCTCATCGCCGAGATGTTGAATACGCTGGCCGAGTAGGGGCGCGCCCGGCCGGCCCCCACGGTGATGCGGAAGTCCGCCTTGTCGGCCGGCACCGGCGCCAGCGAATGGCCCATCCATTCGTAGCCGGGCTGGCTCACGTCGTGAAGCGAGCCGAAGGGCTGCTTGTCGCTGACGCCCTTTGCGCGCTGGTAGACCAAGCGACGCTGCTCGCGGGAGAAGGGCACCTGTTCCGTATCGGTCTGGATGAAATACTGGCGGATCTCGGGCCCGAAGGACTCCAGGTTGTAGCGCAGGTGGGCCAGGATCGGATAGTTGCGGCTCACCGTGCGGCCGCGTTGCATCACGTCATGGGTGCCCAGGGCAGAGAGCAGGCCGAAGACGACCACGCCCCATATCCAGTGAGGCGAGGCAGTAACCAGACTTGCCAGGCTGACGGCCAGGCCCATCAGACTGATCCCGTAGGCACTGTAACGCAGCGGCAGCGATGCGAGGCGGGGCAGGCGAGACATGGTGCGCTCCTTGCGGTGTCGAGGAGTCTCATTGCACGGGGCCCCGGCCCCTGTGTCAACGCGCCCTTAAGGGCAAGGAGTGGTTTCACCGGGTGCTGCCGAGAGTGCTGAGCAGCCCCACCACGCTGACCAGGATCAGCACGGCACCCAGCACACGGTAGTAGAGGTTGGCACGGCTGCCCACCAGGTAGCGGTGGGCGCGCTCGCCAAGCAGGTGCCCCACCAGGGCGCAGGGCAGCAGCCACAACTGGTGGATAAGTTGCAGGTCGACCCCGGCGATCAGGAAGGAGACCATCTTGATCAGCACCAGGATGAACCACAGCACGAAGAGGGTATCGCGTAGCTGGTGCGCGGCCACGTGGGTGGCGAACACCGCCACGATCAGGGGAGCGCCGATCAGCGAGGTGCCGCTGACGTAGCCGCCCAGTGCCAGCAGCAGGGCATCGACCCAGCGACTGTTGCTGCGGAAGGGGCGGTCGAGCACATAACCCACCGCGTAGACCATGACGATCACGAAGATGATGCTGTTGACGTCCTCCCCTCCCTCAGCTGCTTAGGCAGCTGCCGCCTGGCGGAAAGGAAGGGGATTCCTACGGCGCTCAGGCGCAGCCAACGGCTGCCCCTGAGTCGCTTCGGTGGGTTCCTGCTGCTGGCGGCCTTACCGCACCACTCACTTCACAGGCTAACCGGGCGTGCCCCGCCCTTAATACATTGATGGCGCCGACATGATCGGCATTGGCCTCGAAGCCACATTCGACACAGGCAAACCGGGCCTGGCTGCGCCGGTTCTCCACGGCGACATGACCGCACTCGGGGCAGGTGCGGCTGGTATTGTACGGTGGCACAACGACCAGATGCGCCCCGCGCCACGCCAGCTTGTAGTCCAGCTGGCGCCGGAACTCGTACCAGCCCTGGTCGAGAATCGAGCGATTGAGGCCGGACTTCTGGCGAATTTGGCGGCCTGGCTGCTCGACACTGCCTCTGGCCGAGCGCGACATGTTGCCTACCTGCAGGTCTTCCAGCACCACGAGCGCGTGGTTTTGGCTGATCGTGGCGGAAGCCTTGTGTAGGTAGTCACGCCGGGCATTGGCGATGCGAGCCTGGATTCTCTGGACGCGGGCCTTGGTCTTCTTCCAGCTGTTGCTGAACTTGGTCTTACGGCTCATGGCCTGATGCGCCTTGCGCAGCGCCGTCTGGTGCTTTCTGAAACTGTTGAGGGGTGCCAGGTAGCTGCCATCGGAGAACGTGGCGAACCGCGCCACGCCCATGTCGATGCCAACGGCACCGCCGGTCGGCGCCGGCACTGCGACCTCGCGCTCGGTCTGGATCGAGACGAACCATCGCCCCGCTGACTGGCTGACGGTGACGTTCTTGACCGTCCCCAGCACCTCGCGGCTCTTGCGGAAGCGTAACCAGCCCAGCTTGGGCAGGTAGAGGCGGTGATTACCCTGATCGAGCTTGATCTGTTTCGGATCGGGATAGCGGAAGCTGTCACGCTGGCCCTTCTTCTTGAACCGCGGGAAGTCCGCCCGCTTGGCGAAGAAGTTGGCATAGGCGCGATCGAGATCCTTCAGCGACTGCTGGAGCGGGTGGATCGGCCCATCCTTGAGCCATGGCGTATCCGCGCTGTTGCGCCATCCGGTGAGCGCCTTGCACAAGGCCGCATAGCCCAGCTTGTTCTCACCGGCTGCATATCGCTCTTTCTGCAACACCAGCCCCCGGTTGAACACGAACCGCACCATGCCGGCGAACTGGCGCATTTTCCGCACCTGCTCCCCGTTGGGCATCAGTTCGAATTTGAAGGCTTGGAGGCGTTGCATGAAGCATCTTTTGCTGTCGATACATCCAGTATTATAGGGCGCCTGCGGCGCCCGCGCTATCCTTCCCCGCACTTGAAGTTCTTTATAGCAGAATATGTGTAAATGAGTGAGTGAGTGAAATAAAGCCCTGCTTTTTCAGGGCTTTATTTCCCCCGAATTTTCTACACACTATGTAATCGTGTGTGTAAGAAGCCTCGGTTC
>NZ_JAJSPA010000039.1:0-32677 GCF_021282295.1 Halomonas sp. G15
GCCAGCGTTCAATCTGAGCCATGATCAAACTCTTCAGTTTAAGATCATAAGTGCTTGAAGTAGCACCAAACTTGGCTCAAGGTTCAAACGTTCTCAAATAGATCCGAAGATCTATGACGAGTCGCTTGCCTTGATGGTTCAATGACATGATCACCGAGCCATCAGCAAGCGCCCACATGAATTACCTGATCGATTGTTAAAGAGCGGCTTCAAACCCTGTCGGGTGAAGCGTCTCGCTTGCTGCCGGCCGGAGCGAACTCCGTGTCGCCAGCGCCCTGCGAGGAAGGCGTATTCTACCGATTCGCCTGGCGGTGTCAAGCGGTGACTGGCGATGCGCTGCATCCCGTCCGTGCTCCCGCTGACCGCCCATCTCTTCCTGCCGAGATGGCTGCGAATCCAGTGGCGCACATTCTACCGAACGTGCCGTGATTGTCAATCGGAATGTTTCGAAAGTAAACCGAAAAACTCCATGCAGAACAATCACTTCTGCCACTTCCACCGCCTGCAACGTGTGCCCGTCGCCGGCAGCGGATGCGTACTTTACGGCTTTCCCCGGCAGCGTGCAAGACCTCCCGGATAAAAAAGTGTCAGAGACGACGACGCCCGCACAAAGCGGGCGTAGCCAACCGACAAACAGGAAACTTTCAGGGTTCGGGCTGGTGCTTGAGCTTGCGCATCGCCGCCATCACCGGGCCAGAAACCACATAGGCACCGAACAGCAGCAGCAACATCACCGAGGGCTCCACGCTGATCACCACGAAGCCCAGCACGATGGCCAGCAGCACCACGAAGGGCACCGGTCCCTTGAGATCGATATCCTTGAAGCTGTAGTAGCGGATATTGCTGACCATCAGCACGCCGGCGGCAGCCACGATCACCAACATCAGCAGCTTGAAGCCGAAGGCCTCGGCATCGAAGCTGTGGAAGGTCCAGACGCTGGCCGCCACCAGCGCCGCCGCCGAGGGGCTGGGCAGGCCGATGAACCACTTCTTGTCGACGCTGCCGATCTGCACGTTGAAGCGTGCCAGGCGCAGGGCGGCGCAGGCCACATAAAGGAAGGCCACCACCCAGCCGGTCTTGCCGATATCCTGGAGGATCCAGGTGAAGGCGACCAGCGCCGGCGCCACTCCGAAGGAGAGCATGTCGGAGAGGCTGTCATACTCCGCACCGAAGGCACTCTGGGTGTTGGTCATCCGGGCCACGCGACCATCCAGGCCGTCGAGCACCATGGCGATGAAGATCGCCACGGAGGCGGCGGTGAAGTCGCCGTTGATGCCGGCAATCACCGCAAAGAAGCCGGCGAACAGCGCCGAGGTGGTGAAGAGATTGGGCAGCAGGTAGATGCCCTTGCGCCTGACGGTGCGGCCATCCTCTTCGGCCTCCTCGATCACCTCCGTCTCGCGCAGGAAGACCGACGCCAGGTCCTCGTCCTGGGGGCGCTCCTCTTCCCGAGGCGGCCCTTCGCTGTGGGGCGAGGCATCATGCTCATTGCTGCGGGGATCCTGACTCATCGTCTCATCCGTTGCCTGGAAATCATGGGGCCATTCTTGCACGGCCACCCATGGGCGCAAAGCCAACCATGCCAACTGGCACCACCCGGAAACGACCAGGGGCGCGGTTGCCCGCGCCCCTGATCCTCTTCTCGAGTTGCCGACTCGATCAGTTCTTGCTCTTGTCCACCAGCTGGTTGGCCGCGATCCACGGCATCATGCCGCGCAGCTTGGCACCCACCTGCTCGATCTCATGCTCGGCGTTCAAGCGACGACGCGCGGTCATGGAGGGGTAGTTGCTGTTACCCTCGTTGATGAACATCTTGGCGTATTCGCCGGTCTGGATGCGCTTAAGCGCATTGCGCATGGCGGCGCGAGACTGCTCGTTGATCACCTCGGTGCCGGTCACGTACTCGCCATACTCCGCGTTGTTGGAGATGGAGTAGTTCATGTTGGCGATGCCGCCCTCGTACATCAGGTCGACGATCAGCTTGAGCTCATGCAGACACTCGAAGTAGGCCATCTCCGGGGCGTAACCTGCCTCGGTGAGGGTCTCGAAGCCGGCCTTGACCAGCTCAACGGCGCCGCCGCAAAGCACAGCTTGCTCGCCGAACAGGTCGGTCTCGGTCTCGTCCTTGAAGGTGGTCTCGATGATGCCGCTGCGACCGCCGCCGATGGCTGCCGCGTAGGAGAGGGAGAGCTCCTTGGCGTTGCCGGTGGCGTCCTGATGGATGGCGATCAGGTCCGGAATACCGCCCCCACGCACGAACTCGGAGCGCACGGTATGGCCCGGGGCCTTGGGAGCGATCATCACCACGTCCAGATCCTTGCGCGGCTCGATCTGGTTGTAGTGGATATTGAAGCCGTGGGCGAAGGCCAGAGTGGCGCCCTGCTTCAGGTTCGGCTCGACCTCGTTCTCGTAGATCGCTTTCTGGTTCTCGTCCGGCGCCAGGATCATCACCACGTCGGCGTTCTTGCATGCCTCGGGTACGCTGGCGACCTTGAGGCCGGCACCTTCGGCCTTCGCGGCGGAGGAGGAGCCTTCACGCAGGGCGACGGTCACATCGACGCCGGACTCCTTGAGGTTGTTGGCGTGGGCATGGCCCTGGGAGCCGTAACCCACGATGGCGACCTTCTTGCCCTGGATGAGGGAGAGGTCACAATCCTTGTCGTAGTAAACGTGCATATCGTGCTCCTGAAAACATGAAATAAGTGAGGGTGTCAGCGTTGATGGCCACCCGCCCCGTCTGACGCGGGACTGGGTTCGCGGCATCCGATGGCTCAACAATACGCCAGCCTCGCCATTGCGTAAAACGCGATATTTGCAACGCTACATCCCGGGATATGCAATAATTGCTGGTATGGACATGCGCCCCCTCAACCACTTCCTCGCCCTGGCCGACACCCTGCACTTCGGGCGCGCCAGCGAGGCATGCCACGTCAGCACCTCCACTCTCTCTCGCTCCATCCGCCAGCTGGAGGAGAGCCTGGGAGTGACCCTGTTCGAGCGCGACAACCGACACGTCGCCCTCACCCGCCAGGGCGAGACCTTCCAGCACTATGCCCGGGAGACCCTGGAGCGCTGGGAGGAGCTGCGCCTGTCGCTGATGAGCGAGGCCCGACGGCTCACCGGCGAGATCAGCGTCTACTGCTCGGTCACCGCCAGCTACAGCTTCCTCTACGAACTGCTCAGCGAGTTCCGCAGTCGCCACCCCGGAATCGAGCTCAAGCTGCATACCGGCGACCCCGCCGAGGCGATGAGCCGTGTGCTCGCCGGGGATGAGGACATGGCGATCACGCCACGTCCGCGTCAGACACCAGAGGCGCTGGCCTTCAAGTCGCTGACCCGGGCGCCGCTGGTCTTTATCGCTCCCCGGGAAACGCCCGACTGGATCCCGCCCAGGCCGGAGTCACCCAGCGCCGAACAATGGCGCGAGGTACCCATGATCCTCTCCGAAGCCGGCCTGTCACGCAGCCATGCCGATACCTGGTTCCGGGCCCTGGGCGTGACGCCGCGGATCTATGCCCAGGTGGCCGGCCACGAGGCGATCGTCAGCATGGTGGGGCTGGGCTTCGGCATCGGCGTGGTGCCCAGGATCGTGCTCGACAACAGCCCGCTGCGGGAACGGGTGCGTATCCTGCCGGTGAAGCCGGAGCTGCCGCACTATGACGTCGGCCTCTGCGTGCTTGAGCGGCGCCTCAGGAGTCCGCTGATCCGCGCGCTCTGGGACGAGGTAGTGGAACGCTGAGCCGGGCCCAGACGCACAAAGGCCGCCCCTCGGGGCGGCCTTTGTGTTTTGTTGGCGCTTGTGCAGGAGGCCTACAGAGACAGTACCTTGTCGCCGCGGGCGATGCCCGAGACCCCGGTGCGCGCCACCTCCAGCACCCCCACCGGCTCCATGGCCTGCAGGAAGGCGTCGAGCTTGCCGGCGTCGCCGGTGATCTGCACTGTGAACAAGCTCGGTGTCACGTCGACGATCTGTGCACGAAAGATATCCGCGGTGCGCTTGACCTCGTCGCGAGTCGAGCCCAGAGCCTTCACCTTCACCAGCATCAGCTCGCGCTCGATGTGGTTGCCCTCGGTGAGGTCGACCAGCTTGACCACATCGATCAGCTTGTTGAGGTGCTTGGTGATCTGCTCGATGACCCGGTCGTCACCCACGGTCGTGACCGTCAGGCGCGACAGGGTCGGATCCTCGGTAGGCGCCACGTTCAGCGTCTCGATGTTGAAGTTGCGCTGCGAGAAGAGCCCCACCACGCGAGACAGGGCGCCCGGTTCGTTTTCCATCAGAATCGAGATGATATGGCGCATCAGGTCCGCTCCGTCTTGGAAAGCAGCATGTCACGCATGGAGCCCAGGGGCACCTGCATCGGATAGACGTGCTCGTGCGGGTCGACCGCCACGTCGAGGAACACCAGCTCGTGCGTGTCGGCGAAGGCACGCTCCAGTGCCGGCTCGAGCTCGTCGAGGGTCTCGACCTTCAGCGCGGTGAAGCCATAGGACTCGATCAGCTTCTGGAAGTCGGGCAGCGACTCCATGTAGGAGTGGGCGTGGCGCGACTTGTAGTTGAGGTCCTGCCACTGGCGCACCATGCCCAGCGAGGCATTGTTCAGGTTGACGATCTTCACGCCGCCCCCGAACTGCTTACAGGTGGAGAGCTCCTGCATCATCATCTGGAAGCTGCCCTCGCCGGTGACGCAGATCACCTGCTCGTCGGGGAAGTTCTGCTTGATGCCCATGGCCGCCGGGAAGCCGAAGCCCATGGTGCCCAGCCCCCCGGAGGTGATGAAGCGGTTGGGCTTGTCGAACTTGTAGTACTGGGCCGCGAACATCTGGTGCTGGCCCACGTCGGTGGTCACATAGGCCTCGCCGCGGGTGACCCGGCACAGCGCCTCGATCACCTCCTGGGGCTTGATCGTCTCACCGGGCTTCGAAGGCTCGTAGAGCTTGCCGGCACGCTCCTCGCGCCAGCCGTCGATCTTCTGCCACCACTCCTGGAGGGCCTCGGGATGGGCGATCTCCTTGCCCTGCACCAGGCTGATCATCTCGCTGATCACGCTGCCCGCCGGCCCCACGATGGGTACATCGGCACGCACGGTCTTGGAGACCGAGCTCGGGTCGATATCCACATGGATGACCTTGGCAGTCGGGCAGAACTTCGAGGTGTTGTTGGTCACGCGGTCGTCGAAGCGAGCGCCGATGGCGATCACCAGGTCGGCATGATGCATGGCCATGTTGGACTCGTAGGAGCCGTGCATGCCCAGCCAGCCCAGGCACTGACGATCGCTCTGGGGGTAGGCACCGATGCCCATCAGGGTGGTGGTGATGGGGTAGCCCAGGCGCTTGACCAGGTCGGTCAGCCCCTCGCTGGCCCGCCCGGTAACCACACCGCCGCCGGTGTAGAACACCGGGCGCTTGGCCTTGAGCATCAGCTCCACGGCCTTCTTGATCTGGCCGCTGTGACCGCGGGTGACCGGATTGTACGAGCGCATCTTGACCTTCTTCGGGTAGACGTACTCGTAGCGCTCGGTGGGTGCGGTCATGTCCTTGGGAATGTCCACCACCACCGGTCCCGGCCGGCCAGTGGCGGCCAGGTAGTAGGCCTTCTTGAGGACTTCCGGAATCTCGCTCGGGTGGCGGATCGAGAAGCTGTGCTTCACGATCGGCCGGGTCACGCCGACGATGTCGGTCTCCTGGAAGGCGTCGTCGCCGATCAGGTGGCTCATCACCTGGCCGCACAGCACCACCATCGGGATCGAATCCATGTAGGCGGTGGCGATGCCGGTGACGGCGTTGGTGGCGCCGGGGCCTGAGGTCACCAGCACGGTGCCCGGCTTGCCGGAAGCCCGGGCATAGCCGTCGGCGGCGTGGGTGGCGGCCTGCTCGTGGCGAACCAGGATGTGCTTGACCTTGTCCTGGCGGAACAGGGCGTCATAGATATGCAGCGCCGCGCCACCGGGATAACCATAGATATATTCGACGCCCTCATCCTGCAGGAAGCGGGCGATCATGTCCGCGCCGGAAAGTAATTCCACGTGTGTGTCTCCCCTGGAGGTCTCGAGTGCGATCCGTCCCCGCGACGGGAGACGGTGTCGAGTGCGGCGGTATGCCGCTGCCGGCCGTGCCGGCACCTGATGCCAAACCCTGGCAAGAAGCCCTGTTGGGGCCTGCACTCTCATCACGGCGGTTCGCCGCGGCGGGGCGTTGGCCGACCGGGGCGATGGGCCCGCAATCGGAAGTCCTTCGGCGAGTAGAGGCCGTGAGGCCTACCCTTCACACGGAGATGGGGGGTTGCCCGCTGGGTCCGTGCCCGTATCAGGAAGGGTCAAGATTCCATTAGCGCCGTAGCAGTGTCAACCGCGGAAACAGCGTGGGTAGCCCATTACTGGCCATTCGGCAAGGTACCCAGGGGCCAGGACGCCATAAAAGAGCCCGTCCACTCGTGGGGAGGGACGGGCAAGGGGGTTACAGGACGCAACCTGCCATTCAGTTTAGACAGGGGGCACCAGGATGCGAGGTCCGCCAGCGGCACATGCCCCCGACGGCACACTCTTCATCACGACGCAGCGGCGTCGCTCCGGGCGTTGCGAAACACCAGCCGATCCTCGTCGGCATCCACCCGGATCACGTCACCGGGAGAGAACTTGCCGGCCAGCAGATCCTGGGCCAGCGGGTTCTCGATGCGGGCCTGGATGGCCCGCTTGAGGGGGCGCGCGCCAAATACCGGATCGAAGCCAACGACCGCGAGCTGGGCCATGGCGGCATCGCTGACCTCGAGAGACAGCTCGTGCTCGGCCAGCCGCGCGCGCAGGCGGTCCAGCTGGATCCCGGCGATGGCCTGGATCTGCTCCTGACCGAGGGCGTGGAACACCACCACCTCGTCGATGCGGTTGATCAGCTCCGGGCGGAAGTGGCTGCCCACCACTTCCATCACGGCACTCTTCATCTGCTCGTAGTGGGTATCGTCGCCACCCATACGCTGGATGATGTCCGAGCCCATGTTGGAGGTCATCACGATCACGGTGTTGCGGAAGTCCACGGTGCGCCCCTGACCGTCGGTGAGGCGACCATCCTCCAGCACCTGCAGCAGGATGTTGAAGACGTCCGGGTGGGCCTTCTCCACCTCGTCGAGCAGGAGCACCGAGTAGGGCTTGCGGCGCACCGCCTCGGTCAGGTAACCGCCCTCCTCGTAGCCGACATAGCCGGGAGGCGCGCCGATCAGCCGCGCCACGGAGTGCTTCTCCATGAACTCCGACATGTCGATGCGCACCATCGCCTCCTCGGTGTCGAAGAGGAAGTTGGCCAGCGACTTGCAGAGCTCGGTCTTACCTACCCCGGTCGGGCCAAGGAACAGGAAGGAGCCGTTGGGCCGGTTGGGATCGGCGAGGCCGGCCCGGGAACGGCGCACCGCATTGGCCACCGCGGTCACCGCCTCGTCCTGGCCAATCACCCGCTCGTGCAGCGCCTCTTCCATGCGCAGCAGCTTGTCGCGCTCACCCTCCAACATCTTGGAGACCGGGATGCCGGTCCAGCGGGAGACCACCTCGGCGATCTCCTCCTCGGTGACGTTGGAGCGCAGCAGCTTATGCTTGGAGGTATCGGCCTCCGCCTCGCTGGATTCGGCGATCTTCTTCTCCAGATCAGGGATCACCCCGTACTGGATCTCCGACATCCGCGCCAGGTCGCCCTGGCGGCGCGCCTGCTCGAGCTCGACACGAGCGCGGTCGAGCTCCTCCTTGAACTGGCCCGCCCCCTGGATGCTGGCTTTCTCGGCCTTCCAGACCTCGTCGAGATCGGCGTACTCGCGCGAAAGCTCCTCGATCTGCTCCTCGAGGTGTTCGAGCCGCTTCCGCGAGGCCTCGTCGGTCTCCTTCTTGAGGTGTTCGCGCTCCATCTTCAGCTGGATCAGCCGGCGGTCGAGGCGATCCATCTCCTCTGGCTTGGAGTCGAGCTCCATGCGGATGCGCGAGCAGGCCTCGTCGACCAGGTCGATCGCCTTGTCGGGCAGCTGGCGGTCGGTGATGTAGCGGGTCGAGAGCTTGGCCGCGGCGATGATGGCGCCGTCGGTGATGTCGACCTTGTGGTGCACCTCATAGCGCTCCTTGAGGCCACGCAGGATCGCCACGGTGTCCTCCTCGGAGGGCTCGTCCACCAGCACCTTCTGGAAGCGACGCTCCAGGGCGGCATCCTTCTCGATGTACTTGCGGTACTCGTCCAGGGTGGTGGCGCCCACGCAGTGCAACTCGCCGCGCGCCAGGGCCGGCTTGAGCATGTTGCCGGCATCCATGGCGCCCTCGGCCTTGCCGGCGCCGACCATGGTGTGCAGCTCGTCGATGAACAGGATCACCCGGCCCTCCTCCTGGGCGAGCTCCTTGAGCACTGCCTTCAGGCGCTCCTCGAACTCGCCGCGGAACTTGGCCCCGGCCAGCAGCGCGCCCATGTCCAGCGACAGCACACGCTTGTCCTTGAGCCCCTCGGGCACCTCGCCATCGACGATACGCTGGGCCAGGCCCTCGACGATGGCGGTCTTGCCCACGCCGGGCTCGCCGATCAGGACCGGGTTGTTCTTGGTACGCCGCTGCAGCACCTGGATGGTGCGACGGATCTCGTCGTCACGGCCGATCACCGGGTCGATCTTGCCGCTGGCCGCTCGCTCGTTGAGGTCCAGGGTGTATTTCTCCAGCGCCTCGCGCTGGTCCTCGGCATTGGGGTCATCAACCTTCTCGCCGCCGCGCACGCTGTCGACAGTAGTCTCCAGCGACTTGCGAGTGACCCCGGCCTGAGTCAGCAGCTTGCTCACCGCGTGCCCCATCTCCAGCGCGGCCAGCAGTACCAGTTCACTGGCGATGTACTGGTCGCCGCGCTTCTGGGCCTCACGGTCGGTAAGGTTGAAGAGCTTGATCAGGTCGCGGGAGGGTTGCACCTCACCGTCGAAGTTGGCGACCTTGGGCAGGTCGTCGAGGTGGCCCACCAGGCCGTCACGCAGGCGAGCCGCATCGCCTCCGGCCTTCTGCACCAGCGCCTTGACGCCGGTATCGGTGGCCTCCAGCAGCGCCAGCAGCAGGTGGCCGGGCTCCAGCTGGTTATGCCCACGCCCCACGGCCAGCGACTGGGCGTCGGCCACGGCGTTCTGCAACTTGGCAGTGAACTTGTCGAAACGCATAGTAACTTCCTCCATCGGGATGGCGAGGCGGTCGGACGCCCCGCTTGACCCTGTGAATGTCTTGACACCTTCAATGGCGTCAGGCTGGCCGGGTTTCAAGTCGGCCGCCAGGGGAAGCGCGTGACAAGTTGACGCGGGTCAAAGGAGGAAGGGGGCTAGCGCAGCCAGATCACGCTGGCCATGCGGCCGGTGCGGCCGTCATCGCGCCGGTGGGAATAGAAGCGCGGTTCGCAGGCGGTGCAGAAGTGGCCGCCGCTGATATGCGAGACACCCAGACGCTCCAGGCGCAGGCGCGCCAGGCGGTAGAGGTCGGCCATGTAGTGGCCCAGGCGATAGGGGCTGGGGTCGAAGGCATCGGCGGCCTCAGGGTGCACGCCGACGAAGGCCTGGTAGACCTCGGGCCCTACCTCGAACTGGGCATTGGAGATCGCCGGCCCCAGCCAGGCCAACTGCTCCTCCGGCGGCACACCCAGTGCGGCCACCGTGGCCTCCAGCACGCCGCCGGCCAGCCCGCGCCAGCCGGCGTGGGCCACCGCCACCCGCTCACCGCGGCGGTCGCAGAGGAACACCGGCAGGCAGTCGGCGGTAAGCACCACGCAGGCATAGTCGCGATTGAAGGCCACCGCGGCGTCGGCCTCGGGCGGCTCGGCCGCATAGGCCTGCTGTACCCGGGCGCCATGCACCTGGTTGAGCCACAGCAGCGGGCGCTCCTCGTCGACCTGCTTCTGCAGCAGCCGCCGGCACAGCGCCACATGGTCGGGGTTGTCGCCCACGTGATCGGCAGGATTGAAGCAGGCGAAGTCGCCCTGGCTGGGACCGGTCTCACGAGTGGTGACGAAGGCCCCCACGGAGGTGGGCGCCGGCCAGTCGGGCATGACCAGGGAGGGCCGCAGGTCGGGGGCGTCGCTCATGGCAGTTTCCTCGTCACGGCAGGGTAGTCAGCGCATCGTCCGGTGATCGTCGCGCAGGTAGTCGAGCAGCATCAGCAGGTCGTCCGGCAGGGCCGCCCGGAAGCTCACCTTCTCTCCACTCCCCGGGTGCACGAAGGCCAGCTTGCGGGCGTGCAGCGCCTGGCGCGGGAACTCGCGCAGGATCTCCTTGAGCGTCTCCGAGGCACCGGCCGGCAGCTTGAGACGGCCACCGTAGACGGGGTCGCCGACCAGGGGATAGCGCAGATGGGCGAGATGCACGCGAATCTGGTGGGTGCGCCCGGTCTCCAGCCGGCAGCGCACATGGGTGTGGGCGCGGAAGCGCTCCACCACCCGGTAGTGGGTCACCGCCGGCTTGCCCGAGGCGGTCACCGCCTGGCGCTTGCGATCCTTGGGGTGCCGGCCGATGGGCGCATCCACCGTACCACCGGCGGTCATCACACCCACGCAGATCGCATCGTACTCCCGCGACACCGTGCGCGCCTGCAGCTGCTCCACCAGCGCCGTCTGGGCGGTCAGGGTCCTGGCCACCACCATCAGGCCGCTGGTGTCCTTGTCCAGGCGATGGACGATGCCGGCCCGGGGCACCGACGCCAACGCCGGGTCGTGGTGCAGCAGGGCATTGAGCAGGGTGCCATCCGGATTGCCTGCCGCCGGGTGCACCACCAGGCCCGGCGGCTTGTTGATCACCAGCACCTGGTCGTCCTCGTGGACCACATCCAGGGGGATGTCCTCGGGCTCGAAGCGAGTATCGTCCTCGACCTCGGTGCAAAGGCGCAGCCACTCGCCGCCATAGACCTTGTCCTTGGGCCGTGCCGGCCGATCGTCCAGGGTCAGGTCGCCGGCCTTGATCCAGGCCTTGAGGCGCTCGCGGGAGAAATCGGCGAAGAGTTCCGCGGCGGCCTGGTCGAGGCGCTGACCGGCCATGGCGTCGGGAACACGCTGCTGTGCTTCGAAGGTCTGGGACATGGAAGAGGGTGACCGTTTGCGGGGATCAGGATCGAGGCGCCGCCGATGACTGCGTTTTGCCACGCAGTGCTTTATAGTGAGCGGGTTTAGAGCCGATTCTAACACGGCCTGTCCGCGTTGTTTGCCACGAGGATCACGATGCGCGTTTCCAACACCCCTGCCCGTTTCGCGGCCCTGCTCCTGGCCACCAGCCTGCTGACCGGCTGCTCGCTGTTCGGCGGCGGCGCCGATGACTCTCGCGACGAGGGTGCCAGTACCTCCTCGCAGGTCGCGGATGAAGAGGTCGAGTATGCCAACCTCGGCGAGCGCGAGCTCTACGAGGAGGCGCGCGAATCCCTGGACCGCGGCAACTTCACTGCCGCCATCTCCCGGCTCGAGGCGCTGGACACCCGCTTCCCGTTCGGCGGTCACGCCGAGCAGGCCCAGCTGGAGCTGATCTACGCCTACTACGAGATCGACGACTGGGAAGCGACCCGCGCCGCGGCCAACCGCTTTATCCGCCTGCATCCCAGCCATCCCCAGGCCGACTATGCGCTCTACATGCGCGGGCTGGCCGCCTGGCAGGCTGGGCGCTTCAGCCTCGAGCGCCTCAAGCTGATCGATATCTCCAAGCGCGACCTGGGCGCCTCCCGCGACGCCTATACCGACTTCCGCGAGCTCGTCCGGCTCTACCCCAACAGCCAGTACGCCCCCGATGCCCGCCAGCGCATCGTCTACCTGCGCAACCTGCTGTCACGCCATGAGCTGCACGTGGCCGATTACTACATGCGCCGCGGTGCCTACCTGGCCGCCGTGGAGCGGGGCCGCTGGGTGGTAGAGAACTACCCGGAGAGCGAGGCGACTCGTGATGCCCTGGCGGTCATGGTGGAAGGCTACCTGGGCCTGGAGATGCGCGACCGCGCCCGCGAGGTGCTCCGGGTGCTGATCGACAACGCCCCGAACCACGACCAGCTGCGTGGCCGCACCTTCGAGCCACGCCATGTCGACGCCGAATCAATCTCTGCCTGAGCCCACCCCACCCGAACCGTCTCATGGGGCCGCCAGCCTTGCTGGTGGCCCCATGTTGCATATGGACCAAGATACAAGAGCCGACCAGCACCATTCCTAGGTATACTGAGCCAAGCATGGCATCACGACTCTCCTGACCGATAGGCCCCCCATGAGTCCAGGCGACCCGTCGCGCGTCACTCAGCGAATCCGCCGGATGCACCGGCACATCCGGATCCTGGCCGCCCTGGGCATCCTGGTCACCGGCCTGCTGGCCGGACTCGCCACCGCCCTGCCCTTCTACCTGGCCGCCCGCGACAGCGTCGAGGAGACGACCCGCCTCGGGGCCGAAGCCCAGGCGGCAGTCCTGCATCACGAACTGACTCGCTACGTCGATATCGCTCGCCAGCTCGCCAGCCGCAGCGAGATTCGCAAGCGCCTTGAGCAGTACACCCTGGGAGAGGTTTCGCTGCCGGCACTCCGGCGCTTCACCGAGCCCCGACTGGCCGACGCCCTCGACGAGATCCGCGACATCCGAGGCATACTGCGTCTGGGCCCGGCAGATGAGGCGGTCGCACAACTGGGCACGCCCCCGTCTCTCGCCACGCTACCGGCACTTGCCGAGGCCAGCGATGTCGCCACCTGCCGTGTCGTCCTGATCCAGGACGACCCTTCGCTGCTGCAGACCTGCCTGACGATTGCCGGACAGCATGGCCAACCCATCGGTCGCGACATCCTGGTCTTCAGCACCGAGCGGCTCGCCGCGCTGCTCGAGGATGGCCGACGCTTCGGCCCCAACGTGCGCCAGGTGCTGGTCGAGCAGGAAAGCGGACTCCAGCTCACCTCCACTGCGTCGGGAGCGAGCCTCACTCCCTTCGACCCGGCACGCAGCGAGCCGCATCAGGCCATCTACCGTGTGCCCCTCGAGACCCCCGGCTGGGAGCTGCGAGTGGCGATCCCCGATACCGATATCCTGCACGCCGTCTGGGACCAGCTGCTGTGGCCCGTGATTGCGGTAGGCCTGCTGACCCTGCTCGGCACTGCCGTCGTCAGCCGCGCCCTTGCCCCGCTGCTCACCCAGGTGGCCAACCAGGCGCAGCGGCTGGCCGAGACTGACGAGGAACTGCGTCAGGCGGCCAGCGTCTTCCGCCATGCCCACGAGGCGATCGCCATCACCGATGCCGACCAGCACCTGCTCGACATCAACCCGGCCTTCACCCGACTGCTGGGCTACCCTCCCGAGGCAGTGAGGGAACAACCGCTGGAGGCGCTGATTGCCGTCCATGGCGACACTGCCGAGAAGCTGGATGCGGGCAGCGAAGCCCTGGCCCAGCGGGATGCCTGGCAGGGAGAGGTACGTTACCGCCGCGCCGATGGCAGCATCCTCACCGCCCTGCAGACCATCAGCACGGTGCGCGACGAGGAGGGGCGGCCACGGCGTCATATCCATATCTTCAACGACATCACCGCCCAGAAGGCCGCCGAGGCAGAGATCCAGCACCGTGCCCTGCACGACGAGCTGACCGGACTGCCCAATCGCCTCCACCTGGAGCAGCACCTGGCCCAGGGAATGCGACTGGCACACCGCGAGGCATTCGGGCTGGGAGTCCTGTTCCTGGACCTGGACCACTTCAAGGAGGTCAACGACAGCCTCGGTCATGCCGCCGGCGACGACCTGCTGCGAGCCGTGACACGGCGCCTGCGCGGGGCGCTGCGCGAGGCCGACTTCCTGGCCCGGCTGGGCGGTGACGAGTTCGTCGCCGTGCTGATGCCGGTTGACGACGACCAGGGCGCCATCCGCGTCGCAGTCAAGCTGATCGAGGCCCTCACCGCCCCCTTCACCCTCGACGGGCACGAGATCCGCATCGGCGTCTCCGTGGGCATCGCACTCTATCCCGGGGATGGTGACAAAGGGCACGCACTGCTCGAGGCCGCCGACGCGGCGATGTACCGTGCCAAGCAGGCCGGCCGCAACACCTGGCGCCGCCACGCAGCCTGAGGGTCTGGTGACCAGATGACGCCTGGGACAGTCCGCAGAAAAAGAAACACCCCACCTGGCTGGCCCGATGGGATGTCGATGGTCTACCTCACGGCTTGGCCGCTTGAGGCTGGCGGCTTGGCTGCTGCTACTCCCCCGGCTGCCAGCCGTTGACGATGGGGTAGCGGCGATCGCGGCCGAAGCCTCGCCGGGTCACCCGCACGCCCACCGGCGCCTGACGGCGCTTGTACTCGCAGCGGTCCACCAGCTTGACCACCCGGTAGACGTCGTCGCGGTCGAAGCCCGCCTCGATGATCGCCTCGGCGCTCATGTCGCCCTCGATATAGCGCACCAGGATGGCGTCCAGGGTGTCGTAGTCGGGCAGCGAATCGCTGTCCTGCTGGTCCGGGGCCAGCTCCGCGGAGGGTGGGCGCTCGATCACCCGCTCGGGGATCGCCGGCGACTGGGTGTTGCGCCAGCGCGCCAGGCGATAGACCCAGGTCTTGTAGACATCCTTGATGGCGTTGTAGCCGCCCACCATGTCGCCGTAGAGCGTGGCGTAGCCCACCGCCATCTCGCTCTTGTTGCCAGTGGTCAGCACCATCAGGCCCTTCTTGTTGGAGAGTGCCATCAGCAGCACGCCGCGACAGCGCGACTGCAGGTTCTCCTCGGTGGTATCGCGCTGCGTGCCCTCGAAGGCTCCGGCCAGCGTCGTCATGAACGCCTCCACCATGGGTTCGATGGGCATCACCTCGTAGTGCACGCCGAGCATGTCGGCCTGCCTGGCGGCGTCCTCCTTCGAGATATCCGCGGTGTAGTGGTAGGGCATCATCACCGCCTCCACCCGCTGCGGGCCCAGGGCGTCCACGGCGATGGCCAGCGACAGCGCGGAATCGATCCCCCCCGAGAGCCCGAGCACCACGCCCTCGAAGCCGCTCTTGTTGACGTAGTCGCGCAAGCCAGTGACCAGCGCACAGTAGAGGTTCTCCTCCGGAGTGACGTCGGGTTCGGTCTCCCCGGCCTGGGGCACCCAGGCGCCCTGCTGGTGGATGAACTGCACCGGCATCACCCCCACCGCCCAGTGAGGGGCCTGCACCACCAGCTCGCCGGTCGCATCCACGCAGGCCGAACCGCCGTCGAACACCAGCTCGTCCTGGCCGCCGATCTGGTTGACGTAGACGATGGGCAGCGCCACCGCCGCGGCGCGCTCCTCCAGCAGGCGCAGCCGCTCGGCGGGCTTGTCCTGGTGGAAGGGCGAGGCGTTGAGGCTGATCAGGATCTCGGCACCGGCCTCCTTCGCCTGGCGCGCCGGCGCCTCCTCCCAGAGGTCCTCGCAGATCAGCAGGCCCAGCTTCGCCCCACGATGCTCGATCACCAGCGGCTCGCTGCCACGAGCGAAGTAGCGCTGTTCGTCGAACACCTCGTAGTTGGGCAGCGCCTGCTTGGCGTACTCACCCAGCCACTCGCCGTCGAAGAGCGCGCCGGCCAGGTTCCAGAGCCTTCCCTCGCGGCGGCCGGGGTAGCCGACGATCACCAGCACGTCGCGCACCACCTTCTCTGCCATGCGGGTACGCGCCGCACGCAGGCGAGTCTCCATGGAGGGGCGCAGCAGCAGGTCCTCCGGCGGATAGCCGGTCAGGAACAGCTCGGGGAGCACCACGATATCGGCGCCATGCTCGATGCGCGCCTCACGCACCGCCTCGATGGCGCGTTCGGTGTTGCCGGGAATATCCCCTACCAGAGGGTCCAGCTGAGCCATCACCAGCGTCAGGTCTTGCATGGGCTTGGAAATCTCTCGAGAATCGATGTATGCCCTCATTGTCCCGCATGGGCGGCCGACTGGCAAAGCCGACCACCCCACCTGGGAGCCACCTGGATGAACCTCTTGATAATTCGCCTGATCATCTTCGCCGTGCTGTTCCTGGCCGGCCTCAAGCTGTACCGCATCTACCGGGAATGGAAACTGGAGCGCGAAGAGCTGCTGGAGGACGACCGCGAGGGCGCCGGGGGCAATCAGATGGTTCGCTGCGCCTGGTGCCAGGTGCATGTGCCGGAGAGCGAAGCCCAGCGCGAGAGAGGCGAGTGGTTCTGCTCCAGCGCCCACCGCGACCGCTACCTCCAGGAGCAGCAGGAACAGGAAGACCGGGATGGCGACGACGAGCCGCGTTCCTGAGTCGCCGACCCTTCGCCACGCCCGGCTTGCCCTCGAGGCAACGCCGGCTGAGCTACCCCGCCTCGACCGCCTTGCGATAGCGCCCGGTATAGTCGAAGAGCTTCTCGCGCACCTGCCAGTGGCGCCCCACCTTGCGCCCCACCACGAAATCCGGATGACGCAGCCTATGCTCCTCGGCGACCACCTCCTCGGGCGAGGTGGGCCGGAAGGGGACCCCCGGGGCCCGCAGGTGCTGACGCAGGAAGGCCGCGGCGAAGGCGCCGCGCTGGGCCGGGGTCTCCAGGGCGAACCACTCCGCCAGCGTTACGCCCTCCTCGTCATGATAGGTGACCTTGAGCCGCGCCTGGCCGCGGCCATTGACGGTGGCCTCGAGCTGCATGCCAGCCACCCGCAGCACCCGGGCGTCGCGCAGGCGCAACGCCTCCTTCAGCTTGTCGTCGGCGTCCACCAGCAGGGTCTGGCAGCCGTGGCAGCGCCGGGCGGCGATATCGTTCTCGGCACCGCACTCCCCGCACACCTTGAAGCGAAAGCGAAACGAACACTGCTCCATCGTCGACGTTGATTTTTCGCTTTTCGCGCGGGGCCGGGCGCGACTAGAAAGAACCAGCCCCTGGCAGCGCCTCCCGAAGTGCTCGATCACCAGTTCGCCATCGCGCTTGCCCCAGAAGAGGTTGGCGTGTCCGCAGGCCGGGCACTCCACCTGCACCGGCTCGCTGTCGGAGTCGGGCCGGGGCGAGCCCACCTCCGGGGCATAGAGGTCCCAGGGGTTGCCAGCGTAGTCGAGGATCAGGCAGTCGCGCTTGCCCGGCGAGAGGCGCAGCCCACGGCCGACGATCTGCTGGTAGAGGCTCACCGACTCGGTGGGACGCAGGATGGCGATCAGGTCCACATGGGGGGCATCGAAGCCGGTGGTCAACACCGCCACGTTGACCAGGTACTTGATCTCGCGGGCCTTGAAGGCGGCGATGATCCGCTCGCGCTCGGTGGAGGGGGTCTCGCCGGTGATCAGCGCCGCCGCGGCCGCCGGCAGGTAGCCAAGGATCTCCTCGGCGTGGGCCACGCTTGCGGCGAAGAGCATCACCCCCTGGCGGTCGCGGGCGCGCTCGATGACCTCGGCGATGATCCCCGGCGTGGCACGGTTACCCGCCGCCACCCGGTTGAGCTCCTCCTCCCGGAACAGGCCGCCGGTGGAGGGAGCCAGCGCCGAGAAGTCGTAGCGCTCCACCGCGGCATCCACCCTTACCGGCTCAGCGAGGTAGCCCTGCTTGACCATCAGGCGTAGTGGCTGCTCGAAGACGCACTCCCGGAAGAAGACGTCGGCCTCGCCGCGCACCATGCCGTGATGGTGGCGGTGATAGATGAAGCCCTGACCGAGCCGATAGGGGGTGGCGGTCAACCCCAGCACCTTGAGGCGCGGGTTGGCCCGGCGCAGTCGCTCGATCACCCGGCGATAGCTGGCATCCTCGGCGGGGGAGACCCGGTGACACTCGTCGATCACCAGCAGGGTGAAGTCGCCATCGTCGAAGCGCTCTAGGCCGCGCACCACCGACTGCACCGAACCGAACACCACCTGGCGGCCGCTCTCCTTGCGCCCCAAGCCGGCGCTGAAGATATCCGCGGACAGGCCGTAGGCCTGGTACTTGGCGTGGTTCTGCTCCACCAGCTCGCGCACATGGGCCAGCACCAGCACCCGCCCCCGGGCCAGCCGCGCCAGCTCGGCGATCACCAGCGACTTGCCGCTGCCCGTGGGCAGCACCACCACCGCCGGCTCATCCGAGCCCCGGAAGTGCTCGATCACCCGGCGCACCGCCTCCTGCTGGTAGGGGCGCAGTGCCGGGGCCGCAGACGCCGAAGGCGACCCGGAGGCCGCCTTCTGTACAGGGTCATGGGGCAACACGAAAACCCTCAGCCCACCCACACCCGGGCATTGCGGAAAAGCCGCTGCCAGGCGCCATCCTGCGTCCACTCCGCCGGACGCCAGGAGTTGGTCACCGCACGCACCACCCGCTCCGGGTGGGGCATCATGATGGTGACTCGGCCGTCCGGGGTGGTCAGGCCGGTGATGCCCGAGGGCGAGCCGTTGGGGTTGGCCGGATAGCGAGTGGTCACCTGGCCATAGTTGTCCACGTAGCGCAGCGCCACCTCGCCGCTGCCCTGCATCCCGCGCAGGTGGGCACTGTCGCGGAACTCGGCGCGACCCTCGCCGTGGGCCACGGCGATGGGCAGCCGCGAGCCCTGCATGCCGGCCAGCAGGATCGAGGGACTCTCCTCCACCTGGACCATGGCCACGCGGGCCTCGAACTGCTCGGACTCGTTGCGCACGAAGCGCGGCCAGGCCTCGGCGCCGGGAATCAGCTCCTTGAGCTGGGCCAGCATCTGGCAGCCATTGCAGACGCCCAGCGAGAAGCTGTCGTCGCGCTCGAAGAAGGCCGCGAACTGCTCACGGGCACGCTCGTTGAACAGCACCGACTTGGCCCAGCCGCCACCGGCACCCAGCACGTCGCCGTAGGAGAAGCCGCCGCAGGCCACCAGGCCCTTGAACTCATCCAGCGACACCCGCCCCGCAAGGATATCGCTCATATGCACATCCACGGCCTCGAAGCCGGCGTGGTCGAAGGCCCAGGCCATCTCCACCTGGCCGTTGACCCCCTGCTCGCGCAGCACCGCCACCGCGGGCCGCGCCAGGTTGAGCCCGGGTGCCTGGAGATAGGGGGCGGCGATATCCTCATCGACATCGAAGGTGGGTGTGGCGGAGAGCCCCGGGTCGCGGTCGTCGAGCAGGCCATCGAACTCGCTCTTGGCGCACTCGGGGTTATCGCGCAGCGCCTGCAGTCGATAGCTGGTCTCGGCCCAGGTGCGCTGGGCGCGCAGCCGGGTGGTCTCCAGCAGCGGCTCCTCGAAGAGGGTGACCCGCACCTGGTCGTCGTAGCGTGGCCGGGCGATGACGCCGCAGGTCTCGAGGCCGGCGGCGGCGAACTGGGCCAGCACCTCCTCGGTGTGTTCGCGGCTCACCTGGATCACCGCGCCCAGCTCCTCGGCGAACAGCGCGTTGAAGGCCTCCACCGGCTCATCCACCAGCCAGTCGAGCTTGATCTCCAGGCCGGCATGCGCGGCGAAGGCCATTTCCAGCAGGGTCACCAGCAGACCGCCGTCGCTGCGGTCGTGGTAGGCGAGCAGCTTGCCCGCGGCGTTGAGCCCCTGGATCACCGCGAAGAACGCCTTGAGATCCTCCGGGTCATCCAGGTCCGGGGCCTCGTCACCGACCTGGCCGTAGACCTGGGCAAGCGCCGAGCCGCCCAGGCGGTTCTGCCCCTCGCCCAGGTCGATCAGGATCAGGTCGGACTCGTCCTGCTCCAGGTTGATCTGGGGCGTCAGGGTACGCATGGCATCGCTGACTGGGGCGAAGCCGGTGATCACCAGGGAGAGCGGCGAGGTGACGCTCTTCTCCTCGACGTCACCCTTCGCATTCTCCTCCTGCCAAGCGGTACGCATGGACATGGAGTCCTTGCCCACCGGCACGGCGATGCCCAACGCCGGGCAGAGCTCCATGCCCACCGCATGGACGGCGTCATACAGCGCCTGGTTCTCGCCGGGGTGGTCGGCCGCGCTCATCCAGTTGGCGGAGAGCTTGATGTCGGAAAGCTTGTCGATGGGCGCTGCGGCCAGGTTGGTGATCGCCTCGGCCACCGCCAGGCGGGCGCTGGCGGCGGGGTCGATCAGCGCCACCGGCGGACGTTCGCCCATGGCCATGGCCTCGCCCGCATGGGTATCGAAGCTGGCCGTGGTCACCGCCACGTCGGCCACCGGCACCTGCCAGGGCCCGACCATCTGGTCGCGGGCCACCTGGCCGGTGATGGAGCGGTCGCCGATGGTGATCAGGAAGCTCTTGGACGCCACGGTGGGCAGGCGCAGCACGCGGTCCATGGCCTCGCGCAGGTCGAGGTTGTCGAGCATCACCCCCGGCAGCTCGTTGGCCTGGCGCTGGAATTCCCGGGTCATCTTCGGCGGCTTGCCGAACAGCACGCTCATCGGCAGGTCGACGGGCTGGCTCTCGAAGTGGCCGTCACGCACCGCCAGGTGGTGGGCCTGGGTAGCCTCGCCAACCACGGCATAGGGGCAGCGCTCGCGGGCACACAGGGCATCGAATGTGTCGAGATCCTCGGCCGCTACCGCCAACACGTAGCGCTCCTGGGCCTCGTTGCACCAGATCTCCAGCGGGCTCATGCCGGGCTCGGCGTTGGGCACCGCGCGCAGGTCGAACTGACCGCCGCGGCAGCCATCCTTGACCAGCTCCGGCAGCGCATTGGAGAGGCCGCCGGCCCCCACATCGTGGATAAAGCGGATCGGGTTGGCCTCGCCTAGCGCCCAGCAGCGGTCGATCACCTCCTGGGCGCGGCGCTCGATCTCGGGGTTGCCGCGCTGCACCGAGGCGAAGTCCAGGTCGGCGCTGGAGGCGCCGGAGGCCATGGAGGAGGCCGCACCGCCACCCAGGCCGATCAGCATGGCCGGACCGCCCATCACGATGAGCTTGCCACCCACCGGAATCTCGCCCTTCTGCACGTGGCCGTCGCGGACGTTGCCGTAGCCGCCGGCGATCATGATCGGCTTGTGGAAGCCGCGGCGCTCGATGCCGTTGGCGCCCAGCGCCTCCTGCTCGTAGGTACGGAAGTAGCCGGTGAGGTTGGGCCGGCCGAATTCGTTGTTGAAGGCCGCGCCGCCGATGGGGCCCTCGAGCATGATCGCCAGCGCCGAGACGATGCGCTCGGGCTTGCCGTAGTCGAAGGCCTCCCAGGGCTGCACGAACTCGGGGATACGCAGGTTGGATACCGTGAAGCCGCTGAGTCCCGCCTTGGGCTTGCCGCCGATGCCGGTGGCGCCCTCGTCACGGATCTCGCCGCCGGCGCCGGTGGCCGCCCCCGGGTGCGGCGCGATGGCCGTCGGGTGGTTGTGGGTCTCCACCTTCATCAGGATCTGGATCGGCTCGGCATGGCCCGCGTAGGTGGCACGCTCCCCCGCCTGGCCGGTCAGCGGTGCCGGGAAGAAGCGCGGCGCCTCGCAGCCACGGATCACCGCCGCGTTGTCGCTGTAGGCGGAGAGGATGTCGTCCGGCGAGGCCTGGTAGGTGTTCTTGATCATCTTGAACAGCGAGTGCGTCTGCGCCTCGCCGTCGACCACCCAGTCGGCATTGAAGATCTTGTGGCGACAGTGCTCGGAGTTCGCCTGGGCGAACATCATCAGCTCGACGTCGGTGGGGTTGCGCCCCAGGTCGCGGAAGGCCTCGACCAGGTAGTCGATCTCGTCATCCGCCAGGGCCAGGCCCAGCTCGGTGTTGGCGGTGACCAGCGCCTCGCGCCCCCCTGCGAGAAGGTCGACACTGCCCAGCGGCGCCGGCTCGTGGTGGGCGAACAGCTTGGCCGCATCGCTCGAGTCGGTGAGCACCGTCTCGGTCATGCGGTCGTGGAGGGCGGCAATGATCCGCTCGAAGGCCTTCTCGGAGAGCATCCCCTTGAGCTTGACCCGGTAGGCGATGCCACGCTCGATGCGCCTCACCTGGGAAAGGCCGCAGTTATGGGCGATATCGGTCGCCTTGGAGGACCAGGGCGACTGGGTGCCGATACGCGGCACCACCAGAAACAATTGGCCCTCGCGGACATCCTCGTCCCGGGGCTCGACCCCGTAGTCGAGCAACTGCTCAAGCACGGCCAGGGCCTCGCCGGACAGCTCGCCCTCGTGGTCGACGAAGTGCACGTATTCCGCCGTGAGCGAGGCAACGTCACCCACGCCGTCGCGCAGGGCGGCCAGCAGCTTGGCATGACGGAAGGCGGAGAGGGCGGGGGCGCCGCGCAGTTCGAGCATATCCAGGAGCCTCTGAGAGTCTTCACGATCGGGGGCCGCGGCCTGCGGCAACGAGCGCACATGATACTGGAAAGCGCAGGTGGCGAGAAATCCGCCACATGACAGCCCCGCCCGGGCTGGGTATCGTGGAGGACCTCATCACAGCCCGTCACCGCATGACCCTGATCCCGAACGCTTCCCCGAGGCGTGGTGTTCTCGCCCTGCTGGCGACCCTCGCCCTGTGCCTGATCCCCGAGCCCCCGCGCACCGGAGAGCCGGGCCAGCTCGCGACGATCCTGGCCCGGGAGCTGCTCAGCGTGCACACCCGCAACACCCCCACCACCTACTACGAGGGGCGTGAGGGCCCCACCGGGTTCGAGTACGAGCTGGTACGCCGCTTCGCCGGACAGCTGGGGGTCAGCCTGACCATTCGCGCCGATCACCACATCGCCAGTGCCCTGGAGGCGGTACGCCAGGAGGGCGACATGGGTGCGGCGGCCCTGCCCCTGGAGCCCGACCTGCCGGGAGTGGTCTTCAGTCGACCGATCATCGAACTGCAGCCGGTGGTGGTCTATCGCCGTGGCCTGCCGCCCGTGGAGGCCGCCGACGACCTGCCGGGCCTTTCCATCGGCACCATCGGCGGCGCCGGCACCGGACGGGTATTGAGCGAGCTTCAGGCCGATTATCCGGAACTGCGCTGGGCGGCCTCCGCCGAGGTGGAAGTCGCCGAGCTGCTCGGCCAGGTCGAGGACGGTGAGCTCGACGCGGCGGTGCTCTTCGATCACCAGTTCCGCCTCAACCGGCTTTTCTTCCCCGGCGTGGAGCGCGGCTTCCTGCTCGGCGACCCCCTCTCCATGGCCTGGGCCTTCCCCGCCGAACGCAGCCTGGCGCTGGTCGAGGCCGCCAATCGCTTCATCTCCGAACTGCACGACGCCGGCGAGCTCGACGCCCTGGTGGCTCGCTATTTCGGCCACGACGACTACCTGGAGTATGTCGGTACGCGCACCTTCCTCGACCACGTCGAGGAGCGCCTCCCCGGCTACGCCGAGCTGTTCCGCGAGGCCGCCCGAGAGTCGGATTTCGACTGGAAGCTGCTGGCCGCGGTGGGCTACCAGGAGTCCCACTGGGACCCCCTGGCCACCTCCCCCACCGGCGTACGCGGGCTGATGATGCTGACCAACGCCACCGCCGGTGACCTGGGCGTCGCCGACCGCCTCGACCCGGCCCAGAGCATCCATGGCGGCGCCCGCTACCTGCGCCAGCTGCATGAACGCCTGCCCGAGTCGATCCAGGGTGACGACCGCCTCTACATGGCCATGGCGGCCTACAACGTCGGCCTCGGCCACCTCTACGATGCGCGCCGGATCACCGAGCAGCGCGGTGGCGATCCGGACCGGTGGGGCGACGTGCGTGAATCCCTGCCGCTGCTGCAGGAGCGCGAATGGCACAGCCAGACCCGCCACGGCTATGCCCGGGGCGGCGAGCCGGTGATCTATGTGCGCAACATCCGCCGCTATCACGAGATACTCAGCTACGTCGACCGCAGCCGGCGTGAATTCCCGCGGCTCAATGCCCGGGCCGAGGAAGCCGAGCCGGCCCGCCTGCCGCGCTGAGGCTCACGCCTGGCGACGCGAGGCGAAGAACTCCCGGAGCAGGCGCGACGCCCGAGAGGCCAGCACCCCGCCCTGCACCGCCACATGGTGGTTGTACCAGGGCTGGGCGAAGAGGTTGGCCTTCGACTCCACCATGCCGCTGCGCGGTTCGGCGGCGCCATAGACCAGTCTGGCCAGCCGGGCATGGATGATCGCCCCGGTGCACATCAGGCAGGGTTCCAGGGTCACGTAGAGGGTGCAGCCATCGAGGCGGTAGTTGCCGAGCCGCGCACCCGCATCGCGCAGGGCCCGGATCTCGGCGTGGGCGCTGGGATCATGGCCGGCCACCGGCGCGTTGTAGCCGGCGCCGATGATCTCGCCGGCGGCATCGACCACCACCGCCCCCACCGGCACCTCGCCGGCGGCAAGCCCCAGGCGGGCCTGATCCAGGGCCCGATGCATGTAGAATTCATCGCTGCGCACCGCCGTCGACTCCGTGTAGACTGGCTTGAAACAACTGTATGAATGGTGGCCATGGCCGCCGCCCAGGAGAGCCCCATGCCCGATGCCCTGAACGACCTGGTGAACCTGCTGGCCCTCGAGCCCCTCGATGAGACCCTGTTCCGCGGCACCAGCCAGGACCTCGGCCTGCCGCAGCTGTTCGGCGGCCAGGTGCTGGGCCAGGCACTCTCGGCGGCCAGCCAGACTGTCCCCGCCGAGCGCCGCGCCCATTCGCTGCACGGCTACTTCCTGCGTCCGGGCGACCCCCACCGCCCGGTAGTCTATCAGGTGGACACCATTCGCGACGGCGGCAGCTTCACCACCCGCCGGGTCACCGCCATCCAGAAGGGGCGGCCGATCTTCTTCTGCAGCGCCTCCTTCCACGGCGAGGAGGAGGGCTTCGACCACCAGACCGCGATGCCCGGGGTGACATCACCGGAGCGCCTGATCGAGGACGGCGCCAGGCTGGCTCGCTTCGACAATCACCCCATCGAGTTCCTGCTCGACAGCCAGGAATGGGACGCCGGCCAGCCGGCCCGCAAGCGCGTCTGGTTCCGCCTGGTTGGCGACCTGCCCGACGACCCCGCCACGCACCGCAACCTGCTGGCCTACAGCTCCGACTTCAACCTGCTGACCACCGCCCTGGTGCCCCACGGCATCGAGTTCCGCGACCCCAAGCTGCAGATCGCCAGCCTCGACCACGCCCTGTGGCTCCACCACGAGGTGCGCGTCGACGACTGGCTCCTCTACGACATGGACAGCCCCTGGAGCGGCGGCTCTCGTGGCTTCGCTCGCGGCAGCATCTACGACCGCCACGGCCGCCTGATGGCCTCCACCGCCCAGGAGGGGCTGACCCGGCTGCGCGACGGGGAGGGCTAGCCGCGGCGCCCCGCCAGCGCTAACATGCCTGTCAGGCCGCAATAGCTCAGTTGGTAGAGCAACGCATTCGTAATGCGTAGGTCGGAGGTTCGACTCCTCTTTGCGGCACCAGAAATATCAATGAAAACGGCTACTTGGCGCATCGGCGCGGTAGCCGTTTTGCGTTTCTGGCACTCCGTCACCCCTCCTCGGCGACGTCGGTCCGTTGAGCCGGTATGCTTCTACAGTCACGGAGCGACTCGCAGGAGTGATCCACCGGCATGGCACGCCCTCCCTACCTCCAGATTCCCCCATGGCTGTGGCTGATCGCCCTGGTCGGGGTGATGCTGTCGCTGGCCACCGCGCAGCAGGCGCGCCGTGATGCCGGGGACGAGGCGATGCAGCGGCTCGCCTTCAGCGCCGACCAGGTCACCCTGCGTGTCGAGGAGCGCCTCGCCGCCTATGCGCTGATCCTGCGCGGCGCCTCCGCGCTGTTCGACGCCTCGGAGACGGTGGACCGCGGCGAGTGGCGCACCTTCGTCGAGGGCCTGCAGGCCTCGGCGCTGCTCGACAACGTCGAGGGCATCGGCTTCGCCCGCCATGTGACCGCCGAGCGGCTGTCCGACTATCTGGCAACGGTGCGCGCCGAGGGCTTCACCGACCATGCGATCGCCCCCTCCGGTGAACGCGAGGCCTATGGCCCGGTGCACTACATCGAGCCCTTCAGCGGCCGCAACCGGCACGCCCTGGGCTACGACATGTTCGCCGAGCCCGTCCGGCGCGCCGCCATGGAGCGGGCCCGGGACACCGGCAAGGCAACCCTGAGCGAGCGAGTCGAGCTGGTCACCGAACAGGGCGAGCCGCAGCCGGCCACCCTGATGTACCTGCCGGTCTATCGCCGCGATATTCCGCAGGCGAGCACCGCCGAGCGACGCGACGCCCTGCTCGGCTGGGTCTACATGCCCTACCGCATGTATGACCTGATGGCCGGCATCCTCGGTGACCATGACTGGAGCGACGGCCAGCCTCTGACGCTGAGCCTCCACGAGAGCGAGGGCGACGCCCGGGGAGCTCTGCTCTACGCGAGCGACTCCGAGCCCGCCCCCGCCTCGACTTTCCAGCAGACCCGACACATCGATATTGCCGGCCAGACCTGGCGGCTGCTCTTCCGCCATCGTTCGCCCGGCGCCGCGGCCGACCTCACTGCCGCCGGATGGCGCCTGGCCGGTGGCCTCCTCCTTACCCTCCTGCTCTGCGCCCTGATCGCCTCGCTGCAGGGCACCCGGGCCCGCGCCCTGGCCATGACCCAGGCACTGACCCGGACCATCCGCCAGCGCGAGACCCAGCTGGAGCGGGCCGTCTCCCGCCTGAGGACCATCGCCGGGCGCATTCCCGGCGTGGTCTATGAATTCCGCCTCGAGCCCGGCGGGCATTCGCGCTTCCCCTATGCCAGCGATGGCATGCGGCAGATCTACGGCGTGGCACCGGAGCAGGTACAGGACGACGCCACCCCGGTATTCTCTGCCATCCACCCCGACGACCGCGATGCCGTGGTGGTCTCCATCGCCCGTTCCGGCGAGACCCTGACCCCCTGGCGCCAGGAGTACCGGGTGCGGTTGCCGGGCGACCGGCTGCAGTGGGTGTTTGGCGACGCCCCGGTCTCGAGCTGCCGGTGAGCGTCAATATGGCGGCCCGCCAGCTGCGCCAGCGCGAGCTTCCCGCGCGGCTGGCGGAGCTGCTCGCCGAGCAGCCGACCCTGCCCTCCGGCAGCCTGGAGCTTGAGATCCTCGAGACCAGCGCCCTGGGCGACCTGGCGCTGATCAGCGAGCTGCTGGAGGCGTGCCGGCGCCTCGGCGTACAGGTCTCGCTGGATGACTTCGGCACCGGCTACTCGTCGCTGACCTATCTCAAGCGGCTACCGGCAGGCACGGTCAAGATCGATCAGAGCTTCGTGCGTGACATCCTGGGTGCCCCGGAGGACATCAAGATCCTCGCCGGCGTGCTGGGGCTGGCCAATGCCTTCGAGCGCCAGGTGATCGCCGAGGGAGTGGAGACTCTGGACCATGGCCAGCTGCTGCTGCGCCTGGGTTGCGAGCTGGGGCAGGGCTACGGCATCGCCCGCCCGATGCCAGCGGACGCCATTGCCGACTGGTGCCAGGAGTGGCAACCGCCGACCAGCTGGGCCCAGCAGGCACCGCTGGCACCCGGCCAGTTGCCGTTGCTGGTTGCCGGCGTGGAGCATCGCGCCTGGTGCCGGCACCTGCATCACCTCCTGGAGGCAGACGCGAGTCCGTTGCCCACGCCGCTTGCGGACTCGCACTGCCACTTCTGTGACTGGCTGGCCCTCGACCACGATGACCTGCCCGACCTGGATCACCTGGCGGCACTGCACCGGGAGGCGCACGCCCTGGTCGCAGCACTGCTCGAACGCGGCGTCGATGGCGATACCACCGAGCAGCACCGCACCCTCGACGAGGCGTGTGCGATACTGCTGGCGGAGATCGAGCGCCTGCTCACCACGTGAGCAGGCGCGGGGAGGGTCAGGTCAGGACTTGCCGGCGGTAAAGCCGCCGTCGATCATCAGGGTGGTGCCGGTGATGAAGCTGGCCTCATCACTGGCCAGGAACAGGAAGCCGTTGGCGACCTCCTCGGGGCGGCCCAGCCGGGCCATCGGGTGCAGGGAGATCAGCCCTTGCAGCAGCTCGTCGTCCAGGGCCTGGAGCAGTGGCGTGTCGATGTAGCCCGGCCCGATGGCGTTGACCCGAACCCCCTTGGGGGCGGCCTCGATGCCCAGGGTGCGGGTCAAGTTGACCACCCCGCCCTTGGCTGCGGTGTAGGCGGCGGTCTGGGACTGACCCATCATGCCGAGGATGGAGGCGCAGTTGACGATGCTGCCGCTGCCCTGGCGATACATCACCCGCAGCGCCGCGCGGGCCACACGGAAGACCCCGTTGAGGTTGATGTCGATGATGCGCAGATATTCGTCGTCGCTCACCTCGTCGGAGGGGGTCACGCCACCGATACCGGCATTGTTGAATACCGCATCCACGCTGCCCAGCTCGGCGACGGTCTCCGCGAACAGGCGGTCAACCTGGGCGGTATCGGTGACATCGCATGCCTTGAACAGGCAGCGGCCGGCATGCCTGGCATCCAGCTCCGCCGCCCGGGCCGCACCCTCGCCACCCTCGAGGTCGGCGATCACCGCGCTGGCCCCCTCCTCCAGGCAACGCTCCACGCTGGCCAGGCCGATACCGCTGGCGCCGC
Organism: Halomonas sp. G15; assembly: GCF_021282295.1. NCBI lineage: Bacteria > Pseudomonadati > Pseudomonadota > Gammaproteobacteria > Oceanospirillales > Halomonadaceae > Halomonas > Halomonas sp. G15. Next base: position 28,241 of record NZ_JAJSPA010000039.1, read on the forward strand.
CGGTGACGATGACGTTCTTGCCCTTCATTCGCATGAGCTCTGCTCCCTGTGATGACTTCCTGACGACGCACGACCGCGCCGCGGTGCCATCAGTGTAGTCGAGCCGGGGACCACCCCGCCCTCTTCTCGCATGGCGTTGCAGCCAATTATCGCCCTGTCTTGACGTGCATCAACTCATCCCAGCACGTGGTGTAGCGCGGCGTGCGCCGCTCGCAGCGCAGCTTCCAGGCGTTGTCGCGCCGCGGCAGGCCGAAGCGCACCGTGTCACGACCCATCTCGCGATTGAGCCGGTCCAGGGTCGCCATCAGCCGCTGGCTGCGCGCGCGGCGCGCATCGTCCTCAGGTGTCTCGAGCAGCGAGGCCTGGCGCCGCTCGAAGTCCACCAGGTCGAGCAGCATCACGCCGCACTTCTGGTAGCGGTAGCCCTCCAGGTAGATCGCCGCCAGGGCGCGGCTCGCCGCGGCCAGCAGCTCGCGACTGTCGGCACTGGGGGCCGGCAGCGCCACCACCGCGGCGTTGCGGTACTGGGGCTCGCCGGCCAGGAAGGGGTTGGTGCGTACGAACACCTGGACCGCCTGGGCCAGGCTGCCCTGACGGCGCAGCTTCTCGCCGGCCCGGGTGCAGTGCTGGCGCATGGCTGCCTCCAACTCATGGCGCTCGCCGGTGAGCCGCCCGAAGGAGCGCGACACCAGCAACCGCCGGCGCGGCTCGCTCATGTCATCGAGGACGATGGCCGGCCGCCCGCGCAGCTCCCAGACCATGCGCTCCATCACCACCGAAAAGCGGCTGCGTACCCAGCGTGGATCGGCCTCGCGCAGCTGCCAGGCGTTCTCGATGCCCATCAGCGCCAGCCGCTCGGCGCTGCGTCGCGCCACGCCCCACAGGTCATCCACCGGGCAGGCCTCGAGCACCCGGCGAGTGGCCTCACCCTCGGCGTCCAGTCGACAGACACCCTCGAAGGCGGGCTCACGCTTGGCCAGGCGGTTGGCCAGCTTGGCCAGGGTCCGGGTGGGTGCCAGCCCCACGCCCACGGGGATGCCGGTCCAGCGGCCGACGGTGTCGCGCAGCTCCCGGCAGCGCGGCTCGAGCTCGCCATCGGGGAAGCCGAAGAAGCCCACGAAGCTCTCGTCGATGGAGTAGGGCTCCACATCGGGGGAGAACTCGCCCAGCACCTGATTGACCCGTCGCGACATGTCGCCGTAGAGCGCGTAGTTGCTGGAGAGCAGCACCGCCTGGCGGCGCACCGCCGGCGGCAGCAGGTGCAGCGGCGCGCCCATGGCCACGCCCAGCGCCTTGAGCTCGTGGGAGCGCGCCACCACGCAGCCGTCGTTGTTGGAGAGCACACCTACCGCTCGCCCCTCCAGGCGCGGGTCGAAGACCCGCTCGCAGCTGACGTAGAAGCTGTTGCCGTCGACCAGGGCGATCACCGCTCGCCCCCCGGCAGGGCGTGGAGCACATGGGTGACCACGCCCCACACGTGGCACTCGCGGCCCGCCAGGGGGATCGGCGCGAAGCGCGGGTTGCTGGCCACCAGCCACACCTCGCCGCCGCGCCGCGCCAGGCGCTTGACGGTGGGTTCCCCCTCCAGGGCGATCACCACCACCCGGCCGGGCAGCGGCTCCAGGCTGCGGTCCACCACCAGCAGGTCGCCGTCATGGATGCCGTCGCCGAGCATGGAATCGCCCTCGGCACGCACGAAGTAGGTGGCCGCCGGACGCTTCACCACATGCTCATGGAGGTTGATCTCCGCCTCGAGGTGATCGTCGGCGGGGCTGGGGAAACCCGCCCGCACCCGACAACCCATCAGCGGCAGGCTGGAAACCGCGGTACCAGGCTCGGCGCGACCGATCACCCGAGCCCGAGTCGAATCCGTCAATGCCATAACTCCCCTCCTGCATTAACTGTATATAAGATCAGTATTCAGCAGTCGAAGAGTTCTGGCAACCCGTCGGTACGCCAGAAACGCAGCGGGCCGCCCGAAGGCGACCCGCTGCTCATGGGCATCGGCGCAGGGTTGCTGTATCAGCCGCGTCCCCCGCCGCCCTGGTTCATCATCCGGCCACCACCGCCCTGGCCACGCGGGCTGCGCTGCTGCTGGAGGATCTGCTGGCGCATCTGCTGGCGATGCTCCTGGCGAATGCGTTGGCGCTCGGCATCGGAGCCGGCACCCTGCATGCGCTGGTGATAGTCGCGACGCTGCTGCTGGTTCATCATCGGAAAGCCGTAGATGCCATCCGGGTCGAAGCCGCGCTCCTCGGCGCGCTGGCGCATGAAACGCTGGTGCTCGGCCTGGATGCGCTGACGCTCCTCCACAGTGCGGGCCTCGCGGATCTGCTGCTGGAACTGGTCGCGCTCCTGCTGGTTGAGCATCGGACCACCATAGAGCCGCTCCTCGTCGGCGACATTCTGGGCCTGGGCGAGGCCGATCGACAGGCCCAGCAGGGCAACGGGAAGCAACTTCAGGGAGTGCCTGATGAAGCGTGGGGTAGCCATGGTCATCGCGTCCTCTAAGAGTGAGTGCCTCTCTTGCTATAGGACGGGAATGCCGATCTGACCAGCGCCACGCCTCCCTGACACCCAGAGATCCCCATGATCTTGTCTCATATCAAGCGATACGCGACAGCGGCAACTGCTCAAGCGGCACTGGGCGGCTGAACAGGAAACCCTGGAAGGCATGGCACTCGTGGGCGATCAGCCAGTCGCGCTGGGCCTCGGTCTCGACCCCCTCGGCGATCACCTCCAGCTCCAGGCTGCGTGCCAGGGCGATGATGCTGGCCACGATGGCCGCCGAAGCCTCGTCGACGAGCAGGTCGCGCACGAAACTCTGGTCGATCTTGAGCTGGTCCAGCGGCAGGCGCTTGATGTAGGAGAGCGAGGAGTAGCCGGTACCGAAGTCATCCAGCGAGAAACGCACGCCTCGCTCACGCAGGCGCAGCATCTTGGCCCGCGCCTCGTCGCGCTCCTCCAGGAACAGGCTCTCGGTGACCTCCAGCTTGAGGCGTTCGGCCGGCGCCCGGGTGGCATCGAGGATCGCCACCACCCGCTCGACGAAGTCCACCTCGCGGAACTGCCGCGGGCTCACGTTCACCGCCAGCGTCAGGTGCCGCCTGGCGGGGTCGGCGGACCAGGCGGCCAGCTGCCGACAGGCACTCTCCAGCACCCAGGCGCCGATGGCCACGATCAGGCGGTTCTCCTCGGCCAGGGGGATGAACTCCCCGGGGGACACGGCTCCCCGCCGGGGGTGCTGCCAGCGCAGCAGGGCCTCGACGCCGCGGATCTCGCCCGAGTCCGTGACCTGGGGCTGATAGTGGAGGTGGAGCTCCTCCCGCGGCAGCGCCTGACGCAGGTCGGCCTCGAGGCGAGCGCGGGCCTGCAGACGCACCTGCATCTCGGGGTCGAAGAAGCTCAGGGTGTTGCGCCCCGCCGCCTTGGCCTGGAACAGCGCCATGTCGGCCTGCTGGAGCACCTCGTCAAGGCTCGTCTCGTGATCACGGAACAGGGTGATGCCCAGGCTGCCGGTCACCATCAGGCGTTCACCGCCCAGCAGCACGGGGGCCTGCAGGGCCGACAGCAGCTTGTGCGCCACCCGCTCGGCGATCACCGCGACCTCCTCCGGGCGCTCGCCGAGGTCGTGGAGCAGCAGCGCGAACTCGTCGCCTCCCAGGCGGGCCAGGGTATCGGTGTCGCGGACCACCGCCCCCAGTCGCCTTGCCACCGAACGCAGCAGCTGGTCCCCGCTGTGGTGGCCCAGGGTGTCATTCACCTGCTTGAAGTTGGGTTCTTCGCAGACTGGCGTGAAAGCGAAGCAACCTTAGGCAGAGGCGGGATAGAGAAACGGCGGTAAATCCGAGTAAGCTGATGTTCACCACAAACCCCAGCCTACGGATACCGCCGTTGCCATGGATGCTACCCCGCTCTGCCTGTTCTGGAAAGGTTTCACCGTCGCCCATCACGAATTCCTGGATGAGCAAACACTACGGCTCCAGTTGGCGCCTGATGACCTGATCCCGCCAGTCTGCAGCGGCTGTGACCATGCCTGCTTTCTCGTCCATGACGTGCATCACCGTCGCGTCCGAGAGGCGCCGTTACTGATCTACCGGGTGGAGCTGGAGGTGCCGGTACGTCGCCTGCGCTGCCCCGTCTGCGGCCCGACACGCGAGCGCATTGACTGGTTGCCGGGTCGTTCACCGGTGACCACTACGCTGCGCCAGTGGGTGGAGCGTCTGGTCGAGTTGCTGCCGATCCGGCATGTCGCCGACTTGGTCGGCCTGCACTGGCATACCGTCAAGACCATCGATAAGCAGCGCCTACTATAGAGCGACAATTACTCTGGCCGGCCGACGACAACTACTGTGACCGGTTGCCCTAAGCTTGACCGCTTGTCCCGACCCACCAGGGAGCCGGTATGGCGGTCACCAGCCAACAGGTCACGCTCTA
>NZ_JAJSPA010000003.1:0-142270 GCF_021282295.1 Halomonas sp. G15
AAGGCAACGATCACGCGATGTCACGACAGGTCAGACCGGCGTGCTGAAAACCTGATGAACCCACCGGCTCACGAAGCCTAAGGGATGATAAGGACGGTGCGCGCGGATACTCATCGAGGCCAGAGGCACCAGCAATCAGCGCCTCATTCACAGGCCGGATATATGGCAGCAACCTGTACCTGCATCGAGTAACGGAGCCTTGCAAGCCGGGAGGAGACCATATACGGGTTCACAGCGCCCCCTCGAAGGCCTGTCGCCGGGAAAGCCTTGAGCGGTGTAGCCATCTGCGATATCCCTGCCCCACCAAACGCAGCACGCCGCCCCCAAGGGGGCGGCGTGCGTTGTCGCTGGATGACTCGCGGGTCAGACCTGGCGGGCGTCGTGGGCGGCGCCGACCTCGCGGGCCTTCATGGCCTCATGAATCTCCTCGAGGCTCGCCGGATCATCGATGGTCGAAGGTATGCCGAACTCCTTGCCGTCGGCGATATTGCGCAGCAGCTTGCGCAGGATCTTGCCGGAGCGCGTCTTGGGCAGGCGGTCCACCACCAGCACCTGCTTGAAACAGGCGATGGGGCCGATCTTCTCGCGCACCAGGGCAATCAGCTCCTCCTCCAGCTCCACCTCGCGGCCAGTGAAACCGTCCTTGGGAATCACCAGGCCCACCGGCAGCTGCCCCTTGAGCGCATCATGGATGCCGATAACGGTGCACTCCGCCACTGCAGGGTGCGCGCCCACGACCTCCTCCATCTCGCCGGTGGAGAGGCGATGGCCCGCGACGTTGATGACGTCATCGGTGCGTCCCATGATGAACAGGTAGCCATCTTCATCGACATAACCACCGTCCCCGGTCAGATAGTAGCCCGGGAAGGCCGCCATATAGGCCGAGTGGAAGCGTTGCGGGTCACCCCACACCCCGGTCAGGCAACCCGGCGGCATGGGCTGCTTGATCACCACGCTGCCCTGCTCCATGGGCCCAACCTGCTCCCCCTCACGATCGAGGATCTGCACGTCGAACCCCGGCACCGGCACGGTGGCACTCCCCGCCTTGGTAGGCATGGGTTCCAGGCCGTGCAGATTGGCGGCGATGGGCCAACCGGTCTCGGTCTGCCACCAGTGGTCGATCACCGGCACGTCGAGCAGGTCGTCGAGCCAATGAAAGGTGGGCGGATCGAGGCGCTCGCCGGCCAGGAACAGCGCCTTGAGACTGGAGATGTCGTACTCCGCCAGCAGCTTGCCGTCGGGGTCCTCCTTCTTGATAGCGCGGAAGGCGGTCGGCGCGGTGAAGAAGCTCTTCACCCGATACTCCTCGATCAGCCGCCAGAAGGCACCGGCATCGGGCGTCTTAACCGGCTTGCCCTCGTAGACCACGCTGGTAGCCCCGCGCAGCAGCGGCGCATAGACGATATAGGAGTGGCCGACCACCCAGCCCACGTCCGAAGCCGAAAAGAACACCTCACCCGGGGCCACGTCGTAGATCACATCCATGGAGTAGGCCAGCGCCACCGCATAGCCACCGGTATCGCGGACCACGCCCTTGGGCTTGCCGGTGGTGCCGGAGGTGTAGAGCACATAGAGCGGGTCGGTACCCTTCACCGGGACGCAGTCGGCGGGCGTCGCCTTCTCCACCAGGGCTGCCCAGTCATGGTCGCGCTGCCCCAGTTCGGCAACGTGCTGCTCGCGCTGGAAGATCACGCAGGCATCGGGCTTGTGGGCGCTTTGCTCGATGGCCGCATCGATGATCGGCTTGTAGGGCAGGACCTTGTTGACCTCGACGCCACAGGAGGCCGCCACCACGACCTTGGGAGCGGCATCCTCGATACGCACGGCCAGCTCATGGGGAGCGAAGCCACCGAACACCACCGAGTGCACGGCACCGAGCCTGGCACAGGCGTACATGGCCACCAGGGCCTCGGGCACCATGGGCATGTAGATCACCACCCGGTCGCCTTTCTCCACACCCAGGTCCCTGAGCGCCCCCGCAAAGCTCGCCACCTGGTCGCGCATCTCGCGGTAGGTGATGGTGCGCTTGCTGTCGGTTACCGGAGAGTCCCAGAGGAGAGCCGGCTGGTCTCCTCTGCCCTGCTCGACATGATGGTCGAGGGCGGCATAGGCGATGTTCAGCTCACCATCACCGTACCAGCGCGCGTGATTGGCCTCGTCGTAGTCGAGGATGCGCAGGGGCTCCTTGAACCAGGGAATGCGTCGGGCCTGCTCGGCCCAGAAGGCCTCGGGATGGTCGATCGAACGGCGGAATTCGTTGGTGTAGGTGCTCATGGCGTTCCTGTCACGGTCCAGTGCGGATGATTGTTGACACTGTAAAGCACAGGGGCCGGAATACCCTCATACGATAGGCTAATTTTCGACGAAAGATGCAGAGCATGGAGATTTATTGTCAACAACAGCGACGGAGCCGAAGCATCGAAGACGACGATTCAACGCACACGCAAAACCCGGACTAGACTATGCTTGAGTAAAGCCCAATATACGGTCACGACGCGCGACGGCGTCGGGCCCGATCTCTCCACTCACGCGCAGCGCGGGGACACGCCATGCATACGCCCAGCCGCGAGGCAGAAAGACTTATCGAGGGGGGAAGCGGCGCCATCGATCGCTCCACTGCCCTGCTCAAGGCCATGGCCAACGACAATCGACTGCATATCCTCTGTCTGCTCGACGCTGGCGAGCTGTCGGTAACCGAACTCAACGGACACCTGGCCCTGAGCCAGTCGGCGCTCTCCCAACACCTCGCGATCCTGCGCCGCGAGGAGCTGGTGACCACGCGTCGCAGCTCCCAGACCATCTATTACTCGCTGCAGGGAGATAGTGCCAGGGCGATCATCGCCACCCTGGTCAACCTCGGCATGGCTGACGGTTGAATCGGGGAAAATCCCCAGACCGTGGTTCCCGGGGCTAGCGCTTCTGCCAGCGACTGGCGTCGAGCACTTCCGCCCCGCGCAGCAGTGCGCGCTCGATTCCCATCGATACTGCCATCCCCAGGCGCTCAGCGAGCCGGCGGGGTGGTTCAAGCCGTACCCGGATGACCTTCGCCTCGCGCATGCGCTCCACCAGATAGGCCTCGCTGGTCCCCAGCGCATCGGCCAGCCCCTTGTCGAGGGCCTCGCTGCCATACCAGACCTCCCCGGTGGCGATCGCCTCGATATCCAGTGCCGGGCGACGCTTCGCCACGTGGCGCTTGAAGAGCTCGTGGGTTGTCTCCAGGTCGTCGAGAAACTTCTCGCGCCCCTCCTCGGTATTCTCGCCGAGTACCGTCAGGGTCCGCTTGTAGCGTCCGGCGGTCAGCACCTCAACATCGATGTCGTGACGCTTGAGCAGGCGGTGCACATTGGGCACCTGGGCCACCACGCCGATCGACCCCAGCACCGCCAGCGGTGCCGCCCGGACACTGTCTGCACCGCATGCCATCAGATAGCCGCCACTCGCGGCCACCTTGTCGACGCAGACCGTGGTAGCAAGCCCCGCCTCGCGCAGGCGGTCCAGCTCGGCAGCCGCCAGCCCATAGGCATGCACCAGGCCCCCGGCGGACTCCAGGCGCACCACCACCTCGTCCCCCGACTCGGCGGCTGCGATCACCGCCGAGATCTCCTCGGCAAAGCGGCCGGTACCGCTGGCCCGGATATCACCGTGGAAGTCGAGCAGCCAGACCGTCGGGCGGCCCTGCCCCTGCTCCCCCTTGCCAGCCTTGCCACGCGTCTTGTCCTCACGGCGGAACGCCTTGATCAGGCGCTTGCGGGCCCCCGGTTCGCTGGCCGCCAGGCGCAGTCGCCGCTTCCTGTCATCACGCCCCCGGTTGAGCTCCTCGAGCTTGAGGCGCGAGTCACTGCCCGCCTCGCTGCGTAGCCTGGCCACCACCGTGACAGCGAGTCCAACGATAACCACCAGGCTCGTCAGCTGGGCCAGGAACAGTCCGAAATCCGCCAGCCAATCTCCCATCGTCGCCTCCTCTGCGGCTCCGACCGCTCGATAGCGTGAGCGGCCTCCGCCCGCTTGAGTGCGTCGGCGGTCTGTCGGGCCGCTTGATTTAAACAATCGTTTTAAATACGCTCCCGGGGTCAAACACCCACCAGGAGCCACGAATGAGTCAGTCCACCCTCGACACGCTGACCTCCCGCTTCGACCCACAGGCCGCCAGCGGCATGGACGAGGTCTTCCAGTTCCACTTCGATGATGCCGACAGCCACTACCTGGTCATCAAGGATGGCGAGCTGAGCGTCGCGGAAGGAGAACATGACGACCCGTCCGTCAGCCTGTCCATGAGCACCGCGACGCTCAAGGGCCTGATGACCGGCGACGTCAACGGCATGACCGCCTTCATGACCGGCAAGCTGAAGGCCACCGGTAACGTGATGCTGGCCACCAAGCTGACCAGCCTGTTCCCTGCCGAGTGACACCCCACCGTGATGTGCCGCGCGGTCCTCGATGACCCGCTGCCTCGCTAGCGTGCCGCCACCTCGGCCAGATGGGTCTCGATGAGCGCCCGTGAGATCGAATAGAGCGGCGGCAGCTGGGGCAGCTGGCGTGGGGAGAACCAGGCGGCATCGGCGATCTCCACGCCGTCGATACGGATGCGCCGACTGGCCGCCTCCGCGAAGAAGCCCAGCATCAGCGAGTGGGGAAAGGGCCAGGCCTGGCTGCGAAAATAGCGAACCCGTCCCACGGCAATCCCCACCTCCTCGAAGATCTCGCGGCGTACCGCCTCCTCCGCCGATTCTCCCGGTTCGATGAAGCCGGCAAGCGTCGAGTAACGCCCCGGCGGGAAGCGTGGGCTGCGCGCCAGCAGCAGGGCCTCGCCATGGGTCACCAGGGTAATGATGCAGGGTGAGATGCGCGGATAGTTGCGGTGCCCGCAGGCGCGACAGTGCATCGCGAACTCGGCATCGAGTCGCTCGGACGGTGCCCCGCAACGGCCGCAGAACCGATGGTCACGCAACCAGGCGCCCACCTGGAGGGCCGTGGAGACCAACGGGAAGCGCGACTCGGGCAGGTGTGCCAGCCAGTCTCTGGCCGTCGGCCAGTCGCTGCCGGCGCTCGCTTCGAGGGAAAGGGCCAGGGGCACATCGTGCCAGTAGCCCAGCGGCTGCATCTGCGCCGTCCAGGGCATCACCGGCTGCAGCACACCGCCATCGGGCGCGGGGGCGATACGTCCCTCGGCCAGGCGAATCACATGGCCCTGCCGGGCATCCAGAGGCAGCTCACGACGCAACATCAGTGCACGATCCCCTCGATACCGTCCCACAGGCATTCGCCTGCCGCCTCGCGGATCCGCGCCAGCTTCTGGCGATGGGCGGCGAGCTCTTCGTCACTGGGAGCCGATACCCTCAGCTGCCCCCCGGAAAGCTCTACCGGACGCCGCTGGATCCCCGCCTGCCGGCTGCCCTCCGCGCCCATGGAGGCATCCAGCAGCAGCGCGGTCTGCCCGCCGGTCATGGCCAGGTAGACCTCGGCCAGGATCTCGGCGTCGAGCAAGGCGCCGTGGAGGACACGGTGGCCGTTGTCGATCTCGTAGCGCTTGCACAGCGCGTCCAGGCTGTTGCGCTGACCGGGGTGCTTGTCCCGAGCCATCTGCAGGGTATCCAGGATGCGGCAATGCTCGGCAACCGGCCCCAGGCGTGACTCGCCACGAGCACTGTCGAGCATCGACAGCTCGTGGTCGATGAAGCCCACGTCGAAAGGGGCGTTGTGGATGACCAGTTCGGCGCCTTCGATAAAGGCCCAGAAGTCATCCACGATCTCGGCGAAACGCGGTTCGTCGGCGACCCGTTCATTGGTGATACCGTGTACCGAGATCGCCTCCGCCTCGATCTCGCGCTCGGGATTGATGAACTGATGGTAGCTCCGCCCGGTCAGCCGGCGGTTGACCATCTCCACCGCGCCGATCTCGATCAGCCGGTGGCCCTCCCTGGGGTCGATACCCGTGGTTTCCGTATCAAGAACAATCTGACGCATCACTTCTCTCTCAAGGATGGTAAATCACCGAGGTCTGGCTCACTCAAGCGCCGGCCTCCTCTGCTTGTGGCAAGCGCCCTCTCGAGGGGCCTCTGGGTCGGCATTCAGGCGGGCCGCGCCTAACGCCGAGCCCCCGAGGGGCGCGGTAAAGCGCAGTCGGCTTCCCCGAGACTGGATAAGCTGCGGTCGGCGGCACGCCTGGATCATGTAGCTGTCGCCCAACGGCAGATTGTGACGGCGACCCAGCGTCTCGAATAACGTGTTTCGGGGCAGCCGGCCGGGCAGGTGGAAAGCGCAGTAGTCTACCCGCTCGATCTCGAAGTCGACAAACGCCAGCCAGTCCCGCAATCGTCCCGGAGCGCGCCACTGGCCGCGCCACGGCAGCGCCCGTCGCCGGGCCGGCGACAGCCGCCCCATGCCCCCGGCGGAGAAAGGCATCCAGCCGAAAAGGATGAGCCGCCCCTCGTCGGCGGTCACCCGCGCCGCCTCCTGCAGCATGTGGTGGGGGTCCGGGGCAACCTCCAGCAGATGGTGCACCACCACCAGGCTGAGGCTGTCATCGGGGAGCGGCAGCGCATCGGGAGCGCAGACCAGGGTGGAGGATGTCTCTGCCAGCTCGCGGGTGGGGGCCCAGCTCAATGGATGGCGCACCGGGCACATGTCGGCCAGCAGATCACCGAAACCCAGCTCGAGGCTGTGCACACCAAAGAGCCTCTCGCAGGCCGGCCCCAGGCAGGCTCGCTCGGCGTGACGCACGGCCTGGCCCGCCGGTGAGGACCAGAAGGCCTGGCCCTCTCGGTACAGCGCGGCAAGGCGCTGGGCGCTGGTCTCGGTTGACATGTCCCTCCCTGCTCTTCATATTGGCTGGATTTTGCGAACCGTTCATGCCCATTCAGGACACTCAGCCCATGTTGAGCGTGACACCGATTCCCGCCTTTAGCGATAACTATATCTGGCTTCTACGCCAGGACACGACCCCCGATGTGTGCGTGGTAGACCCGGGCGATGCCGCCCCGGTCATCGAACTGCTCGAGCGCGAGTCGCTGACGCTCTCCACGGTGCTGATCACTCATCATCACCGGGACCACACCGGCGGCCTTGCCGAGCTCATCGAGCGCTATTCCCCGCGAGTGATCGGGCCCGACAACGACTCCATCGGCGGCATCGATACCCCGGTGACCGAAGGGGATGAGGTTCGCGTCATGGGACGGCTGTTCGAGGTGATCGCGGTACCCGGGCACACCCTGGATCATATCGCCTTCTTCACCGCCGGCATCCCGCCGCTGCTGTTCGGCGGCGATGCCCTGTTCAGCGCAGGCTGTGGCCGCCTCTTCGAGGGCACGCCAGAGCAGATGCACGCCTCGCTGGAAAAGCTTGCTGCCCTGCCCGACGACACCCTTGTGTTCGCCGCTCATGAATATACCCAGGCCAATCTGCGCTTTGCACTGGCCGCCGACCCCCACAACCCGGACGTGGCCCAGGCCATGGAGGAGTGCCAGCGGGCACGGGAGCTTGAACGCCCCACCCTGCCCACTTCCATGGCCCGCGAGAAACGCATCAATCCCTTCCTGCGCGTGGCAGATGCCGGCGTACGCCAGGCCGCCTCGGCCCATGGCGACGTCGACAGCGACGAGGCGACCTTCGCCACCCTGCGCGCCTGGAAGGACAACTTTTGAACTCGATCCCTGGACGCCCCATGCCTCCGACACGATCGGACGGCCTAGACGCGCCTTGGAGGTACACGCCCGAATGACCTACCACACCATTCGCCGCAGGCTTTTCGCCTTCGCCAGCAGCGCTGCCCTGCTGGGCGCCCTGATGACCGCCGGCGCCCACAGCCAGGCCGCCACTTTCGAACGCGGCCACACCGGCACCGCACAGCACGGCGCGATTCAGCCCGCCCCCGGCAACATGACCCAGCACTTCTGGGACGCCCTGGCGCTGGAGACCCGTGACGCCTGGAGCCGGTTGCGCGACAGCTTCCAGTGGCAGGACGACCTGCACGATCCACGCGTGCAGGCCTGGATCGATCACTATCGCCAGTCCCCGCACAACATTGCCGAGATCACCGAGCGTGCCCGCCCCTGGCTGGCCTGGATCACCGAGAAGGTCGAGGAGCGGGGTCTGCCCGGGGAGATCGCCCTGATCCCCTTCATCGAGAGCTCCTTCGACCCGGCCGCACGCTCCCACCGCGGCGCCGCCGGCCTGTGGCAGTTCATGCCACGCACCGGCGACTCCCTGGGGCTATCCCGCCAGCGCGGCTACGACGGACGCCTCGACGTGGTGGCCTCCACCTATGCGGCCCTCGACTATATCGAGTACCAGGCGGACCAGTGGTACGAGGGGGACATCGAACTCTCCCTGGCGGCCTACAATGCCGGTGCCGGCACCGTCAACAAGGCCCGTCGCCGGGCCATGGCCCAGGGCAAGGGTGGCGACTACTGGAGCCTCTCGCTGCCACGGGAGACCATGAACTACGTCCCCAAGCTCAAGGCCATCGCCGCCATCATCAACGCCCCTGACGACTACCAGGTCGCCCTCCCCGAGATCGAGGACGCCCCGGCCTTCGCCAAGATCCCCGTGGAGCGCCCGCTGCGCCTGGACGAGGCCGCCCGCCTCGCCGGCGTCTCCCAGGTCACCATCGCCGAGCTCAACCCGGGAGTGACCGGTGGCGCCATCCATCCCGGCAACGACCGGGTACTGCTGGTGCCCAGCGAGCGAGCCGACGCACTGATGGCCCGCCTGGCATCGCCCGCTTCGTCCTTGGCAAGCGCCGGGGCCGGCGACGACAGCTACGTGGTACGCCGCGGCGACACCCTGGCCGATATCGCCGCCCGCCAGGGCATCAGCGTTGCCGAGCTGCGCCAGGCCAACGGCATCGCCGGCAACCTGATTCAGCCCGGACAGGCGCTCGAGCTGCCGACGCGCAGCCTCGCCTCGCGCTGAACGCACCCCGGGGCCGTGGATGGCCCCGCCGAGCAGGAGGCAGGTATTGTCTTTCATGCCCGGGGCTGACACCTTAACTGGCGAAGCCTAGTGGGTACGACGCCGGCACTGGCCGGCGTCACTGTCGACACGGGATGTCAGAATGCCAATACCTTCATGCCGGCCCGCTGCCGTTACGCCTTTCGCCCGGCCCGCTGCCATTCTGCTGGCTGGCCTGTTGAGCCTGAGCGGCCTGCCGGCCGTGGCCCAGTCCCCGGCCGACGAGGAGGTGGCCACCGTCCACGGCCTGGCCCTCTACGGAGAACCCGAACTCCCTGCAGGCTTCGAGCACTTCCCCTACGTCAACCCCGAGGCACCCAAGGGCGGCACCCTGACCCAGGCGGCAGTGGGGGGCAGTTTCGACTCCACCAACCCCTTTATCATCCGCGGCACGCCGGCGGCCGGCGTCTCGCGTATCTACGACACCCTCCTGGAGGGTAATCCCGACGAACCCTTCTCGCTCTACGGCCTGCTGGCCGAGGGCATCCGGCTGGACCCCGAACGCGAGTGGATCGAGTTCGACCTGCGGCCCGAAGCGCGCTTCCATGACGGCGAGCCGGTCACCGCCGAGGACGTGGTCTTCAGCTTCAGCCTGCTGACCGAGCAGGGCAACCCCTTCTACGGCGCCTACTACGCCGACGTGGAGAGCGTCACCGCCCTGGACGCGGACACGGTGCGTTTCGACTTTGCGTCCAACCACTCCCGGGAGCTGCCGCTGATCGTCGGCCAGCTGCCGGTGCTGCCCAAGCACTACTGGGAAGGGCGTGACTTCACCTCCCCGACCCTCGATGCCCACCCCGGCTCCGGCCCCTATCGCATCGCCGAGGTCGACCCGGGCAGGCGCATCGTCTATGCGCGGGTGGAGGAGTACTGGGGGCGCGACCTTGCGGCGAAGCGAGGGCGCCACAACATCGATCGCCTCATCTACGACTACTACCGCGACCGCGACATTGCCTGGGAAGCCTTCAAGGCGGGTATCCTCGACTACCGCGTCGATGCCCGTGCCGCCACCTGGGCCACCGGCTACGACTTCCCGGCCTTCGAGGAGGGGCTGGTGAAGAAGGTCAGCGTGCCCGATGGCCAGCCGGCACCGATGCAGGCCTTTATCTTCAACCTGCGAAAGGAGACGTTCCAGGACCCGAGGGTCCGCGAGGCCCTGGCGCTGACCTTCGACTTCCCCTGGCTCAACGCCAACATCTTCTACGACGCCTACCGGCGCACCGAGAGTTTCTTCCAGAACTCCGAGATGGCCGCCGAGGGGCTGCCCAGTGACGCCGAGCTCGAGGTGCTGGAGCCCTGGCGGGACGCGCTTCCCGACGACGTCTTCAGCCAGCCGCTGCCCATGGACCATCCCGAGACGCTGCGCGAGCGGCTACGCCTGGCCCTGGCGCTGCTGCGCGAGGCGGGCTTTGAAGTCCGCGACGGCGGCCTGGTGGATGCCGATTCGGGACGGCCGCTGGAGCTGGAGGTACTGCTCTACGACACCGGCATGGAGCGGGTGGTCCAGCCGATGCTGCGCAACATGGCACGCCTGGGCATCCGTGGCACCATCCGCATCGTCGATATCAACCAGTACCTCAACCGCTTGCGCAGCTTCGATTTCGACATGGTGGTCGGACAGTTCCCGCAGTCCAACAACCCCGGCAACGAACAGCGCGAGTTCTGGACCAGCGACTACGCCGAGGTGCCCCAGAGCCGCAACCTGATGGGCCTGTCCGACCCGGTGGTGGACGACCTGGTCGACCGCCTGATCCGCGCCGACAGCCGCGAGTCACTCAACACCCTCACCCGCGCCCTGGACCGCGTGCTGCGCCATCGCTTCATCGTCATCCCCCACTACCACTCGGGCGAGACGCGGCTCGCAGTATGGGACAAGTTCGGCTGGCCCGAGCCATCTCCCGAGTACGGCATGGACCTCGAGGCCTGGTGGGTGGACCCCGAACGCGCGGCGACCATCGAACGCCGACAACGGGGAGGCTAGGGAGATGCCGAGCGTCGACGTGACCTGCAACCGGAGAGGGCCGCGAACGTGAGCCGTTATGTCCTGCGTCGCCTGCTGCTGATGATCCCCACCCTGCTGGGCATCATGCTGCTCAACTTCATCATCGTCCAGGCCGCCCCCGGCGGGCCCATCGACCAGATGCTGGCCCGCTTCGAGGGTGTCGACAGCATGTCCAGTACGCGTCTGGATACCGGCGGTGGCGAGGTGGTGGTCCAGGACGAGTCCCGCGGCGCCAGGGGCATCGATCCGCGCTTCATCGAGCAGCTCGAGGCGCAGTTCGGCTTCGACCAGCCGGCCCACGAGCGTTTCCTGGGCATGCTGGCCGACTATGCCACCTTCGACTTCGGGGTGAGCTTCTTCCGCGACCGACCGGTGATCGAGCTGATGATCGAACGCCTGCCGGTGTCGGTATCGCTGGGGCTCTGGACTACCCTGCTGGTCTACCTGATCTCCATCCCGCTGGGCATTCGCAAGGCGCTGCACCACGGCTCGCGCTTCGACGTCTGGACCTCGGGACTGGTGATCGTCGGCTACGCCATCCCCGGCTTCCTGTTCGCGATCCTGCTGATCGTGCTGTTCGCCGGGGGCAGTTACTGGGACCTCTTCCCGTTGCGCGGGCTCACCTCGCCTAACTTCGACGAGCTCTCGGCCTGGGGCAAGGTCAAGGACTATGTCTGGCACATCACCCTGCCGGTGATCGCCATGACCATCGGCAGCTTCGCCACCCTGACCATGCTCACCAAGAACAGCTTCCTGGACGAGATCCACAAGCAGTATGTGCTCACCGCCCGGGCCAAGGGCGCCAGCGACCAGCGCGTGCTCTACGGACACGTGTTCCGCAACGCCATGCTGATCATCATCGCCGGCCTGCCCGGCGCGCTGGTGTCGATCTTCTTCACCGGCTCACTGCTGATCGAGGTGATCTTCTCGCTTGAGGGACTCGGCCTGCTCGGCTTCGAGGCGGTGATGCAGCGCGACTATCCGGTGATCTTTGGCACCCTCTATCTGTACACGCTGATCGGCCTGCTACTGAAGCTGGTCTCCGATCTGACCTATGTGTGGGTGGACCCGCGCATCGACTTCGAGACACGGGAGTCCTGAGCCGATGGCCCATGCCGCAACGCCCCTGGCACAACGCTTCTCGCCCATCACCCGGCGCCGCTTCGGCGTGTTCCGCGCCAATCGCCGCGCCTGGGTCTCGCTGTGGATCTTCGCCGCGCTGTTCGTGGTGAGCCTCGTCGCCGAGCTGATCGCCAATGACAAACCGCTGGTGATGCAGTACCAGGGCGAGTGGTATGTACCGCTGCTGGTGGACTACCCCGAGACCGAGTTCGGCGGCTTCCTGCCCACCACCGCCGACTATCACGACCCCTTCGTCCGCGCCCAGATCGAGGAGCACGGCTGGGCGCTGTGGCCACCGGTCCCGTTCTCCTACCAGACCCTGGACATGCAGATGATGCGCCCCTCTCCGGCGCCGCCCGACGCCCGCCACTGGCTGGGGACCGACGACCAGGGCCGGGATGTCCTGGCCCGGGTGATCTACGGCTTCCGCCTCTCGGTGGCCTTCGCCCTGGTGCTGACCGCCGGTTCGCTGGCCATGGGCGTGCTGGTGGGCGGCATCCAGGGTTACTTCGGCGGCAAGACCGACCTGATCGGCCAGCGCTTCACCGAGATCTGGCAGGGCCTGCCGGTGCTCTTCCTGCTGATCATCCTGGCCAGCTTCGTGCAGCCCGGCTTCTGGTGGCTGCTGGGGATCATGCTGCTGTTCTCCTGGCTGGGCCTGGTCGATGTGGTGCGCGCCGAGTTCCTGCGCGCCCGCAACCTGGAATACGTGCGTGCCGCCCGCGCCATGGGGCTGACCCCGCGGCTGATCATGTGGCGCCACGTGCTGCCCAATGCCATGGTCGCCACCCTGACCTTCATCCCCTTCCTGTTTACCGGCGCCATCACCACCCTGACCGCGCTGGACTTCCTGGGCTTCGGTCTGCCGCCGGGCTCGCCGTCGCTGGGTGAACTGGTGGCCCAGGGCAAGAACAACCTGCATGCCCCCTGGCTCGGCATCACCGCCTTCGTCAGCCTGTCGCTGATGCTGTCGCTGCTGGTGTTCATCGGCGAGGGGCTGCGTGACGCCTTCGACCCTCGCCATATCCAGCACCCTGCCCCGGCCCCGGCCGTCGAGAGGAGTCCCGCCGATGCCTGATCTGCTGCGTCTCGAGGAGTTCTCCATCGCCTTCGACGGCGTCACCGTGGTCGACCGACTCAACCTCAGCGTCGGACGGGGGGAGACCCTGGCCCTGGTGGGCGAGTCCGGCTCCGGCAAGTCGGTGTCGGCGCTGGGTGCCATGAACCTGCTGCCGGGCAATGCCAGCGTCAGCGGCGGTCGAATCCTGGTCGATACCGACCTGGCGCGCCTGCGCCACCGCGACTGGCAGGGCCTGCGCGGCGGCCGGGTGGGCTTCGTGTTCCAGGAACCGATGACCTCCCTCAACCCCCTGCACACCGTGGGCAAGCAGATCGGCGAGACCCTGCGCCTGCACCAGGGACTCTCCGGCCGTGCGGCACGTGCCCGGGTCATCGAACTGCTGGCCCAGGTCAAGTTGCCGCGCGCCGAGGAGCTCGCCGACGCCTGGCCCCACCAGCTCTCCGGCGGCCAGCGCCAGCGGGTGATGATCGCCATGGCGATCGCCAATGACCCGGAGCTACTGATCGCCGACGAGCCCACCACGGCGCTGGATGTCACCGTGCAGCAGGAGATCCTCGCCCTGCTCGCTGAGCTGCGCGATCACCACGGCATGGGCATGCTGTTCATCACCCATGACCTCAACCTGGTGCGCCGCCACGCCGACCGGGTCTGCGTGCTCTACCAGGGCCGCGAGCAGGAGACGGGGCCAGTGGAGCGTGTGTTCGCCTCCCCCCAGAGCGCCTACACCCGCACCCTGCTTGCGGCCGAGCCCGAGGGACGCCCCGAGCCGGCCGGCGCGGGGCAACCGCTGCTGCGCGCTGATCGTCTGGGCGTGCGCTTCCAGCGCCCCAAGAAGCTCTTCATGCCGCGCCCGCCAGCCTTCGAGGCGGTCAGGCCACTGTCGCTCACCCTGGGTCGCGGCGAGACGCTGGGCATCGTCGGCGAATCCGGTTCCGGCAAGACGACGCTTGCCATGGCGCTGCTGCGCCTGGTGGAGAGCCACGGCGAGATCCACCTCGATGACACCCGACTGGATACCCTGTCCGGTGGTGCCCTGCGCCGCATGCGCCAGCGGTTACAGATCGTCTTCCAGGATCCCTACGGCTCGCTCTCACCCCGCCTGCCGGTCGCCGAGATCGTCAGCGAGGGGCTGCGCTTCCACCATCCCGAGCTGGCGGAGTCCGAGGTGCGCCGCCGGGTGGCCGATACCCTACGCGAAGTGGGCCTGCCGGCCGACTGCGCCGACCGCTATCCCCACGAGTTCTCCGGCGGTCAGCGTCAGCGCATCGCCGTGGCCAGGGCGATCATCCTCGAACCCGCCCTGCTGGTGCTCGACGAGCCCACATCGGCGCTCGACCGCACCGTGCAGAAGCAGCTGGTAGCCCTGTTGCGCGACCTCCAGGCGCGCCGCGGCATGAGCTACCTGTTCATCAGCCATGACCTGGCGGTGGTGCGCGCCATGGCGCATCGCATCATGGTGCTCAAGGAGGGCGAGATGATCGAGGAAGGCGAGTGCCTCGAGGTGCTGGCCAATCCGCGCAGCGACTACACCCGGGCGCTGGTCAAGGCCGCCGGCCTGACACCCGGCATGCGTTGATGGCCCCCTTCATTTGAACAGGGCCGCGGCCCGTGCCCTGACCTATACTCGGCGCATCCTTTTCATCCATGGGTGTCCGATGCGCCCCTTGATTCTTGCTGTCAGCGTTCTGCTGAGCCTGCTTCTGTCCGAGGCACTACTTGCTGCCACGGCGCCGCCCAGGGACTTGACCGGCTGGGAGTGGCGCTGGGGAGACTCTCCCCGGGATGCCTCGGGCACCCCCGCCTGGCTCGATGACGCCGGCAGCGGCGAATGGCGTGCCATCGACTTCCCGTCCAATCCCCCCGGCCGTGCCGGTCAGGAGCACCTGTGGTTGCGCACGGTGCTTCCCGAAGGGGAGTGGCGTGACCCGGTGATCTACATCTACAGCATCGACCTGATCGCCCAGTTCTTCCTGGACGGGGAGCCGCTCTACCAGTACGGCGAGTTTGACGCCGAGGGGCGCGGCCGCTTCGCCGGCTGGCCCTGGCACATGATCGAGCTACCCGAGGACTTCGCCGGCAAGACGCTTCACGTCAGGATCTTCTCCGACTACACCGATATCGGCCTGTGGGGCGAGGCCAGGGTCATGGATCGACTGGATGTACTGACGATGATCGTGCATCGCGCCTGGGACGATGTGGTGATCAGCGCCTTCTCGCTGCTCCTGGCCCTGCTCGCAGGCAGCTTTGCGCTCATCGGGGCCCAGCGCCAGAGCCTGGGAGCGGTGGCCCTCTTCTCGCTGGCGGCCAGCACCATGATCCTCGCCGAGACGCAGTTCAGTCAGCTGCTCCTCGACCGACCACTGCTGTGGGACAGCCTGGCCGCCGCCGGCTACTTCACGCTGCCGGTGGGGATGGGGCTGCTGCTCACGCACTGGCTTTCGGGCACACCGCAACGCCTCATGGGCATACTTTGGCGATTGCATCTGGCCTATCTCGGCGCCGCACTGGGGCTTAGCCAGCTGGGTCTGGTGACCGTGGCCAACACCTTTCCCCCCTTCGATCTGATGCTGTCGATCACCCTGCCGCTGATGCTGGCCCTGGCTGCCTGGCACTTGCGGCGCCTGGAAACCGAACAGCGCTGGATCATAGGCAGCTTCGCGCTGATGGCGGGGCTGCTGATGGCAGACATGGCGGTGGCCCATGGTCTGCTGGACTGGCGCAAGGTACCGGTCAGCCTGGGGCTGCTGGCCTTCTCGCTGGCGATCGTGGGGGTATCGCTGTGGCACTATCGCCGCACCCAGCGCCAGCTGTCGCGTCTCAACCGGCACCTCGAGGAGCAGGTACGCGAACGCACCGCCAAGCTCGACTGCCTGGTGCGCAAGCTCGAGGGCTTCTCCTACGAGGACCCGCTCACCGGGCTCAAGAATCGTCGTTACTTCGACGAGCTGATGCAGCACGAGGCGAGTCGCGCCGACCGCGAGGGGGCGCCGCTGTCGCTGATCATGATCGACCTGGATCACTTCAAGCAGATCAACGACCAGTACGGTCACGAGGTGGGGGACAGTGTACTGATGGCGGTGGCCGAGCTGCTCCAGGATCACTTCCGCGACGCCGACGTGGTGTGTCGCATGGGAGGCGAGGAGTTCGTCGCCCTGCTGCCCGGCGCCACGACCGAACGCGCCGAGGCCCGGGCCGGCGAGCTGGTCGAACGGGTCCGACGTCTGACCCTGCACCACGGAGACCAGGCGCTGCCGACGGTCACCCTCTCCTGCGGCGTGGCCACCTATCCCTGCCACTCCCGGGAACCCATCGCCCTGCTGGGCCTGGCCGACAAGGCGCTCTACCAGGCGAAATACCAGGGGCGCAATCGCAGCGCCACCTGGTCATCGCTCGCCGCTGAGCCACTGCCGCCGGCCGCCGCCGGCTAGAAGGCCGCGACCTCCTCCTCGCTCAGCTCGCGCCACTCGCCCTCGGCCAACTCGCCCAGCGACAGCGGACCGATGGACTCACGATGCAGGGCCACAACGTGATGACCGATGGCAGCGAACATCCGCTTCACCTGATGGTACTTGCCCTCGAAGAGGGTCAGCTCGGCGACGATCGGCTCGCGCATGGCGAGCTCGGCCGGGCGAGTAGGCTTCTCCTCGCCGTCGAGCAGTAGCCCCTCGGCGAAGCGGGCGATGGCGTCATCGAGAACGGCCCCCTCGAGCGGGTCGGCCAGGGTCACCCGGTAGACCTTGCCACAGCGACGCTTGGGCGAGGTGACACGATGCGACCACTGACCGTCGTCGGTGAGCAGCACCAGACCAGTGGTATCCACATCCAGGCGCCCCACCGTCTGCAGGCGCTCGAGCATGGGCAGTTCGATCAGGTCGATGGCCCGGGGATAGAGGGTCCGGCGCGCCGTGCACTCCACGCCGCCCGGCTTGTGCAGCATCACGTAGCGCAGCCCCACCAGGGCGAGCGGCTGGCCGTTCCAGGTCACCCGGCTGGTCTCGTCCACCTGGGTGGCCGGGTTCTTGATGACCTCACCGTCGACGCTGACCTCGCCGCGGTGCATCGCCTTCTTGGCCAGGCTGCGGGTCAGCTCGGTGGACTCACTCAGGAAACGATCGAGGCGCATCAGCTGCCCACCCCATCGGCGAGACTGAAATGGTCGGCATCGCGCCAGGCGGGAAACTTGTCGCGAAACGCCCGCAGCTCGTCCAGGGAGAGGCTGGCGGTCTTGACGAAGGCTTCGCCCTTGGGCTCGTCGATCAGCGCCTCGCCCTTGGCGTCGATCAGCATGGAGTCCCCGGCATAGGGCAGCCCCTTGGCGTCCTCGCCGACACGATTCACGCCGATCACCGGGCACAGGTTCTCGATCGCCCGGGCCTGCAGCAGGACACGCCACGGGTGGCGACGCGGCGCCGGCCAGTTGGCCACGCACAGCAGGGCGTCATACTCGAAGTGCTCGCCGGGACCGGGCTGCTGTCGCAGCCACACCGGGAAGCGCAGGTCGTAGCAGACACTGAGCAGGATGCGAAACCCCTTGAGCTCGACGATCACCCGCTCGTGCCCCATGGCATAGCGCTCGTGCTCGCCGGCCATGCGGAACAGGTGACGCTTGTCGTAGGTAGCACAGGAGCCATCCGGCCGCGCCCACACCAGGCGATTGAAGTAGTCGCCATGCTCGACGATCGCCACGCTGCCGGTGACCACGCAGCCCCGCTGCCAGGCCTGCTCGCGCAGCCAGGCCACGGTCGCGCTCTCCTCCATGGGCTCGGCCATCTCACGGGAGTTCATGGTGAAGCCGGTGGCGAACATCTCCGGCAGCACGATCAGATCGGTCTGCTCGCCGCCAAGATCACCCAGGGTATCCTCCAGCATCCGGCAGTTGGCCACCGGATCCTCCCAGCGCAGGTCACACTGCACCAGGGTGGTTCTCAGCTCGCTCATCCTTCTTCCCCTTGCGGTGACGATATTGGCGCCCAGACTACCCCACTGCACCGGCAGCGTCAGCCTGGGCCGTGGAATGACGCTCAATAGGCTGCTAAGTTGGCAGATTGATCCTCAACGAGCCAAGAAATGACCACCACGCCCACCGCCGACACGCAAGCCCGCCAGGGTGTCATGTTCGGACTGGCTGCCTACACCATGTGGGGCTGCTTCCCGCTGTTCTTCGCGCTGTTCGAGGGAGTGCCCGCCTTCGAGATACTGATCCACCGGGTGTTATGGTCCTGCCTGTTTCTGGTGTGCCTGGTGACCCTGCTCGGGCGCTGGGCGCCGATCCGCGAGGCCCTGGGGCAGCCGCGGCGCCTGGGGCGGGTGCTGGGCTGTGCCCTGCTGATCGCCCTCAACTGGGGGCTCTACATCTACTCGGTGGAGACCCGCCATGTGCTCCAGGCCAGCCTCGGCTACTTCATGACCCCGCTGGTCAACGTGGCCCTGGGCATGCTGGTGCTGCGCGAGACCATGTACCGCCTGCAGGCGGTGGCCGTGGCCCTCGCCGCGCTGGCGATCGTCCTGCAATTGGTGATGCTGGGCGAGCTGCCGTGGATCAGCCTGGCGCTGGCCTTCTCGTTCGGCACCTACGGCCTGCTGCGCAAGCAGGTGCCCCTGGATGGCCTGTCGGGGCTATTCGTGGAGACCCTGCTGCTGCTGCCGCTGGGGCTGCTCGCCCTGGGCTGGCTGACCCAGGCCGACCTCTCGCACTTCCTGGGGGACACGCGGACCACTCTGCTGCTGATCGCCAGCGGGGTGATCACCGCCCTGCCGCTGCTCGCCTTCGCCGGGGCCGCCAGGCGACTTCGCCTGGCAACACTGGGCTTCCTGATGTACCTCAACCCCACCATCCAGTTCCTGATCGCCCTGCTGGTGTTCGGCGAAGCGCTATCCGGTGCGCAGCTGATCACTTTCGTGCTGATCTGGACCGGACTCGCCCTCTACTCGTGGTCGGCATGGCAAAGCCGGCCGCGTGAG
Source organism: Halomonas sp. G15 (assembly GCF_021282295.1). Classification (NCBI taxonomy): domain Bacteria; kingdom Pseudomonadati; phylum Pseudomonadota; class Gammaproteobacteria; order Oceanospirillales; family Halomonadaceae; genus Halomonas; species Halomonas sp. G15. The sequence continues at coordinate 19,116 of NZ_JAJSPA010000003.1, forward strand.
GTCACGCAGCCGGCCGGGAAATAGCAAAAACCGGGACCGTGAGCGGCCCCGGGACGTCTCAAGCCTGGCTCGCCGCCAGCGCCTGGTCGAGGTCGGCGATGATGTCGTCGACATGCTCGATGCCGATGGAGAGGCGCACCATGTCCGGCGTCACGCCCGCCTTGACCAGCTCCTCGTCATTGAGCTGGCGGTGGGTGGTGGCGGCCGGGATCGACGAGCAGGTCTTGGCGTCGCCGATATTGACCAGGCGCAATACCAGCCCCAGGGCATCGTAGAAGCGCGCGCCGGCTTCGCGGCCGCCCTTGATACCGAAGCTGAGGATGCCCGAGGCGCGACCGCCCATGTACTTCTGCGCCAGGGCGTGGTCCTTGTGGGTCTCGAGGCCGGCATACTGCACCCAGGTCACGGCGTCGTGGCCCTGCAGGTACTCGGCGATGCGCTGGGCGTTGTCGCAGATGCGCTCGATGCGCAGCCCCAGAGTCTCGAGGCCCTGCAGCAGCTGCCATGCCGCCTGGGCGGAGAGTGCCGCCCCCATGTTGCGCAGCGGGACGACGCGGGCGCGCCCGATGAAGGCCGCCTCGCCCAGGTCACGGGTATAGCAGACGCCATGGTAGGAGACATCCGGCTGGTTGAGCAGCGGGAAACGCTCGGCGTTGTCGGCCCAGGGGAACTTGCCGGAGTCGACGATCACCCCACCCACGGTGGTGCCATGGCCGCCGATATACTTGGTGGCCGAGTGGATGACGATATCAGCGCCGTGCTCGATGGGCCGCCACAAGAAGGGCGTGGGCACGGTGTTGTCGACGATCACCGGCACACCGTGGCGATGGGCGATCTCGGCCAGGGCCTGCATGTCGACCACGCCGCCGGAGGGGTTGCCGACACTCTCGCAGAATACCGCCTTGGTGCGCTCGTCGATCAGTCCCTCGAGGCCGGCGAGATCATCCTTGTCGGCGAAACGTACCTGGATCCCCTGGCGCGGCAGGGTATGAGCGAAGAGATTGTAGGTGCCGCCGTAGAGCTCGCTGATGGAGACAATATTGTCCCCCGCCTCAAGCGATGGTCTGGATGGCGTAGGTGATCGCCGCCATGCCCGAGGCTACCGCCAGGCCGGCGATGCCGCCCTCCAGCGCCGCCACGCGCTGCTCGAGCACCGCGCAGGTGGGGTTCATGATCCGCGAATAGATGTTGCCCTCGACCTTGAGGTCGAACAGGTCGGCGGCATGCTGGGCGCTGTCGAAGGAAAACGAGGTGGTCTGGTGGATCGGTACCGCCACCGCATGCTGGTCGTCGGGGGCATAACCGTGATGGAGGGCGATGGTTTCGCGTTGCATGGCGTGTCCTTGCGTGTTGTGGGGCTGTTGTGGGGTGTTGTCGGTTTCACCCGATGCTAACCAACCCTGAACGTAAGCACTAATATCGTTTAGGCTAACGCCTTATTCCCCAAGCCGATCAGGGACAGGATGCTCAAGCGCTATCTGCCGGTACTGACCTGGCTGCCTCACTACAACGTTCGCCTGCTGGGTGCCGACCTGTTGGCGGGGCTGATCGTTACCATCATGGTGATCCCCCAGTCACTGGCCTACGCGCTGCTCGCCGGACTGCCGGCGGTGGTGGGGCTCTACGCCAGCCTGCTGCCGGCGGTGCTCTACGCCCTGCTCGGCACCAGTCGCACCCTGGCGATCGGCCCCGTGGCGATCATCGCACTGATGACCGGCGCAGCGCTCTCCAATGTGGCCACACCAGGCAGCGACGCCTACCTGCAGGCGGCGCTGGTCCTGTCGCTGCTCTCCGGTGCAATGCTGGTCGCCATGGGCCTGCTGCGCCTGGGCTTCTTCGCCAACTTCCTGAGCCACCCGGTGATCGCCGGCTTCCTCTCCTCGTCGGCGCTGTTGATCGCCATCAGCCAGACGGCCCACCTGGCGGGGATCTCGGCCAGCGGCTACAACGCCCTCGACCTGCTGACCAGCCTTGCCAGCCAGCTGAATCGGCTGCACTGGCCCACCCTGGCGATGGGTCTGGGGACCCTGCTCTTCCTGGTCGTCAGCCGCCGCTATGCCACCCGCCTGCTGACGCGACTGGGGCTCGCCGCCTCCACCGCCGGCCTGGTGGCGCGCAGCGGCCCGGTGCTGGCGGTGGTCGCCACTACCTTGCTCAGCTGGCACCTGGGGCTCGCCGAACGCGGCGTCGCCGTGGTCGGCGCCATTCCCGCCGGGCTGCCGCCGCTGACCCTGCCGAGCATGGACCTCACCCTGTGGCGCGCCCTGCTGATTCCCGCCCTGCTGATCAGTGTGGTGGGCTTCGTGGAATCGATCTCCATGGCTCAGATGCTCGCCGCCAAGCGGCGCCAGCGCATCTCCCCCAACCAGGAACTGGTCGGACTGGGTGGCGCCAATCTGGCCGCGGCCTTCACCGCCGGGATGCCGGTGACCGGGGGACTATCGCGCACCGTGATCAATGACGAGGCGGGAGCCCAGACCCCGCTGGCCGGACTCTTCGCCGCCCTGGGCATCGGCCTGGTGACGCTGCTGTTCACCCCGCTGCTCCACCACCTGCCCATTGCCACCCTGGCCGCCACCATCACCGTGGCGATCCTCACCCTGGTCGATATCCCGCTGATTCGCCAGACCTGGCGCTACTCGCGCAGTGACTTCTCGGCCATGGCGGTCACCATCCTGCTGACGCTGGTAGAGGGGGTCGAGGCGGGCATCATCAGCGGCGTGCTGCTCTCCATCGGGCTCTTCCTCTACCGCACCAGCCGCCCCCACAGCGCGGTGGTGGGTCGCATCCCCGACACCGAGCACTTCCGCAGCACCCAGCGCCACGAGGTCGAGACCCTGAGCAGCGTGGCCTTCCTGCGCATCGACGAGAGCCTCTATTTCGCCAATGCCCGTTACCTGGAGGACACGGTGCTGCGCATGGTGGCGCGTCAGCCGGGCCTGGACCACGTGGTGCTGATCTGTTCGGCGGTCAACCTGATCGATGCCTCGGCACTGGAGAGCCTGGACGCCATCAACGAGCGCCTCAGGGAGGCGGAAGTGACGCTGCACCTAGCCGAGGTCAAGGGCCCGGTGATGGACCGCCTCAAGCGCAGCGACTTCCTGGATGACCTGACCGGCCGAGTTTTTCTCAGCACCTATGCCGCCTGGCAGGCACTCAAGCCGAGCCCGGCAGACGACGCTGACAGCGAGGAGCCGGGTCTGGCCCAGTGAGGCATTACCGAGAGTGGCGATATTCGGCTATCATGTCAGGCACATGGACAAAATGACGACAGCATGGACTCTTCGACTCTCGACAACGCGGCGACCCGCGAGAACCTCGGTATCAGCGCCTATCACCGCCTGAAGAAGGACATCATCCGCAACGTCTTCAAGCCCGGCGAGAAGCTGCTGATGAGCCGGCTGAAGGAGCGCTACGACCTGGGCGTCGGTCCCCTGCGCGAGGCACTCTCCCAGCTGGTGGCGGAGCGTCTGGTGGTGGCCATCAGCCAGCGCGGCTTTCGGGTGGCACCGATGTCGCTGGCCGAGCTGGCCGATCTCTACGATGCCCGGGCCCAGATCGAGGGGCTACTGCTCCGGCTCGCCATCGAGCGTGGCGACGACAGCTGGGAAGCGGAGATTCTGGCCCGGGCCCACACCCTCTCCAAGGTCATGAAACTGAACTCCGCCGACGAGCTGCTCGACGTCTGGGACACTCGCCACCAGGCCTTCCATACCGCCATCGTCAGCGGCTGTCAGTCACCGCACCTGCTGCAGATCCGCGAGAGCCTGTTCGACCAGGTCGAGCGCTATCGCCATCTGTGGCTGCGCGAGACGGTGCTCTCCGAAGCGGCGCTGGCCCGAAAGCACCAGGAGCACACCGATCTGGTCGAGGTGATCCTGGCCCGGGATATCGAACGCGCCACCGAGATGATGCGCGAACACCTGATGACACCGGTACCGATCATCACCGAGGCGATGCGCCATCAGGGGCTGACCTGATCCCCTACTCAGCATCACCCCGCCAGCTTGAGGCCCACCAGCCCCACCAGCACCAGCGCGAGGCTGGCCAGGCGCAGCGGAGAGGCGCTGTCACCGTAGATCAGGATACCGAGCAGCACCGTGCCCACTGCCCCGATGCCCACCCACACCGCATAGGCGGTGCCCACCGGCAGTGCCTTCATGGCCTGGGCCAGCAGATAGAAACTGACCAGCATCGTGGTCACGGTAAACAGGCTTGGCCACAACCGGGTAAAACCTTCCGAGGCCTTGAGCCCTAATGCCCAGGCCACCTCCAGCAGCCCCGCCAGGACCAGTAGCGTCCAGGCCATTCCCATGGTCGTTCATCCCTTGCTTGGCGAGGCCGTCCCCGCAGCGTGGAAGGCAAGCCGGGTCGTCCCGGTGCCACACTCCTTAAAATCTGTCATGGTAGCGACATGAAGGCCTGCAAGGATGGCCAATGTCGGGTAACACGGCAAGCCTCTAATAATGGAGAACGTGACATGCCTCATCTACTGCGACTTCCGCGTGAACTGGATGAACGTCTCGAGCACCTCGTCCAGACCACCGGCCTGAGCAAGACGCTACTTATCGAACGCTGCCTGGAAGGCGGCGTCGCGGCACTCGAGGCCGAGCTGCTGATGGAGGGCGGCCAGGCTTCCCGGGCGCCCACCAGCATCGACCAGCTGCTGCGCGAGAGCGGCCTGGGCGCCTGAGGGCGTTCAGCCGGCCACGGCGTCGCGGAAGCGGCGTTGCCTGGAAAGCGCGCGCTCCAGCGTGGTGGCGGCCAGGCGCACCTCCTGGCCCGGCAGACACTGGGCCAGGCGCGATGCTGACAGCGGCGTCAGCGCTCCCAGCCGCGGATAGCCGCCGATGGTCTGACGGTCGTTGAGCAGCGCGATGGGCTGCCCGTCGGGGGGCACCTGCACCGCCCCCAGTCCGATCCCTTCCGAGATCAACGAACCGATCCGGCACGTCAGCTTCGGTCCGGTCAGGCGCACTCCCATGCGATCGGCACGATCATCCACCCGCCAGGGACGGTTGAAGGCGGCGAACAGGCTGTCACCGGTAAAATCAGCCACCTGGGCACCCGGCAGCAACCCCAGCGTTGCCGGCGAGGCATAGTCCGGGCATTCCGCCGCGGGTACCCCCTTTTCCTGGACGCGCCGACCAGCATCGGCGGTCACCGCCAGACGATCACCGTCCGCGAGCTTGCCACCGCGTCCATCGAAACCGCCCAGCCCCTCACGCACCACGCAGCTCACGCTGCCCAGCACCGGCTCGGCCTGGAAGCCCCCTGCCACGGCCAGATAGGCCCTCAGGCCGTTGCGCGGCGCAGCGAATGCCAGGGCCTGACCTTCCCGCAGGCTTACCGGCTGCCACAGGGAAAGAGGCCTCCCCTCCAGGGTGGCACTCAGGTCGCCCCCCGCCACTGCGATCGTCAGGTCACGCTCGGCAACCAGCTTGAGACCGCCGAAGGTGATCTCCAGCGCCGGGGTGCCCCAGGCATTGTCGACCAGGCGGTTGGCCCAGGCCCAGCCGTGAAGGTCGGCCGGGCCGCCCTGGGTCACACCAAGGCGGCGCACGCCGAACCGACCGGCGTCCTGCAACAGCGCCAGTGGGCCGGCACGCTCAACACGAAATCCGATAACGGTATATTTACTCATTTGTGCCCCTCCACCGGCGTCGCATTGCCGCCCTGGCGCTCGAAGGTAGCTCGATCCACCGGCACGAAGCGAACCCGGTCCCCCACCTTAAGCAGGCTGAAGCCCTCACGATCACGATCGAACAGGCGTGCCGCGGTGCGCCCGAGCAGGTTCCAGCCGCCCGGTGATACCGCCGGGTAGGCAGCGGTCTGTCGCCCGGCGATGGCCACACTGTTGACCGGCACCCTCTGGCGGGGCGTGTCGAGCCTCGGAACCTCGAGGCGCTCATCGAGCAACCCCATGAAGGCGAAGCCGGGGGCGAACCCCAGGGCGAAGACGCGATATTCCCGCCCGGCATGGCAGTCGATCACTGCCTCCACGCTCATGCCGGCATGCCGCGCGACTCGCTCGAGGTCCGGGCCCACGCTGGGGTCATACCAGGTGGGCAGTTCACGCACCTCACCACCCGCGGCCACCGTCTCCGGCTCGAGATCCACAAGCAGCGCCGCCAGGCGTTGCCTTGCCGAGGCAGGCGAGAGCCGAAGCGGGTCGAACACCACCAGCAGGGTGGTGTAGGACGGCACCAGGTCGACCAGCATTGCACCGAACTCGGCCTCGCAGCGGCGTGCCAGCGCGCCCAACCAGGCCAGGTTCTCCTCATCGATTCGTTCGAAGAGCCGCACCATCCAGCCATCCAGGCCGGCCGACTCGATGCGTGGCAATCCTTCCTTACGGTTCATCGCGCGACTCATGCCTCGGCTCCGAGCCGGCACAGGGCCTCGCGGATCGCCTTCACCGCGGCGATGGACTCGGGGTTGTCGCCATGCACACAGAGGGTATCGGCCGCCAGTATCAGGTCGCTGCCGTCGCTGGCGACAAGCGGCTTGCCGCTGGCGATGCGTACCGCCTGATCGACAATCACCTCGGGGTCGTGGTGTACCGCCCCCAGCTCGCGGCGGGAGACCAGCCGGCCCTCGCTGTCGTAGGCGCGGTCGGCGAAGGCCTCGAACCACAGGGTGACGCCCTGCTTTTCGGCCAGTTCACGCACCGCAAGGGTGTCCCGGGTGGCCATGGTCATCAGCGGCAGGCCGGGGTCGAAGGCGAGTATCGCCCGCATCACCGCCCCCATGATCTCGGGTTCGCGGGCCATGTCGTTATAGAGGGCGCCATGGGGTTTCACATAGTTCACCGATACGCCCTCGGCGCGACACAGCCCATAGAGCGCCCCCAGCTGATAGAGGACCAGGTTCTCCACCTCCTCTGCCGAACAGGCCATGGAGCGACGGCCGAAGCCCACCATGTCCGGGTAGGCGGGATGGGCGCCTATCCGCACCCCATGCTTGGCGGCCAGGCGGACCGTCATGCGGATCACATCGGGATCCGAGGCGTGAAAGCCGCAGGCCACGTTGGCCAGGTCGACGTGAGGCATCACCTCATGATCCATCCCCATCACCCAGGGGCCAAAGCTCTCGCCCATATCGGCATTGAGCAGCAAGGGACGTGACGGCATGCGAGTCTCCTGATCAAGATTATGAAATTAATTTATCAGCGTTTTACCAATAACACATCATCCATTCATCTAGGTATCGTTGACTCGACAAACGGCCAGCGCCTAACCTCTCGGCCTTCCACCCACTACACTCTGAAAGCGTAGTCGGTGACATCTCCCATGTGACCTTCACAACAACGATCATTACACGAGGACATCTCGATGCCTGCTATCCAATCGCGGCTTCCCCACCTGGCCACCGCCGCGGCCCTCGGCGTCAGCCTGGCTACCCTCGGCACCTCTGCCCAGGCGGCCACCGAGTGGGACATGCCCACCCCCTATGGGGATCGCACCTTCCATACCGTGAACATTCGCGAGTTCACCGACGACGTGCGCGAGGCCACCAACGGCGAGCTGGATATCACCGTGCACTCCAACGGCTCACTGATCGGCCACGCCGAAATCAAGAACTCCGTACGCCGGGGCATCGTGCCCATGGGCGAGGTGATCATGTCGCGGCTGGCCAACGAGAACCCCATCTTCGAGGTGGACTCGGTGCCCTATCTGGCCGCCAGCTACAAGGATGCCTGGACGCTGTGGGAGTCTTCTCGCGAGATCATCGCCGAGGAGCTCGAGCAACAGGGCCTGCGCCTGCTGTTCGCCGTGCCGTGGCCGCCCCAGGGCATCTACACCAACCAGGCCATCGAGAGCGGCGACGACCTCAGGAACCTGAGCATGCGCGCCTACAACACCGCCAGCGAGCGCATCGCCCAGCTGGTGGGCGCGGTGCCTACCCAGGTCGAGGTCCCCGACATCCCCACCGCCTTCAGCACCGGTCGCGTCGAGGCCATGATCACCTCGCCGGCCACCGGTGCCGACACCAAGGCCTGGGACTACCTGAGCCACTTCAACCACGCCCAGCTGTGGCTGCCCAAAAACATGATCATCGTCAGCGAGAAAGCCTTCTCGCGCCTGGATGAGGCCACCCAGCAGGCACTGCTCGACGCCGCTGCCGAGGCCGAGACCCGCGGCTGGGAGATGAGCCGCCAGGAGACCGATGACGCCATCGCGGTGCTGGAGGAAAACGGCATCGTGGTCAGCGAGCCCAGCGAGGCGCTGGCCGAGAAGCTCAAGGAAGTGGGCGAGACCATGACCCAGGAGTGGGTCGAGAGCGCCGGTGAACAGGGTCAGGTGATCCTCGAGGCCTACCAGAGCGCCCGGGAGTAATCCCGACCCGACCGCCCCGGCCACTGGCCGGGGCGATCCCGAGCTTTCCAAGGCCAAACTCCCCACGGGATGCCATCCATGACCTATCGACTACGCCCACTGTATAACCTCGGCGGCTATCTGGCCGCCGCCTGCCTGACCCTGATCTGCCTGTTGATTACCGCCCAGATCGTCGGCCGCATCATCGACCAGATCGCCACCGCCATCGGCGGCGAGCGGATCGGCCTGGCGATCCCCGGGCTTTCCGATATCTCCGGTTTCCTGCTGGTCGGCGCCAGCTTCCTGGGACTCGCCTATACCTTCGTGCACGGCGGTCATATTCGCGTCACCCTGCTGATCGGCCGCCTGCCCCCGGCGCTGCGCGCCTGGGTAGAGGTCTTCTGCCTCTCCATCGCGCTGGCCCTTGCCCTCTATCTCGCCTGGTACCTCTACTGGCTGCTCGACGACAGCATCGCCTTCAACGAAACCTCCTATGGACTCGTCAGCATCCCGCTGTGGATTCCCCAGTCGGCCATGCTCAGTGGCGTGGTGCTGTTCTGCCTGGTGCTGATCGAAAGCCTGGTCCAGACGTTGATTGCCGCCGTGCGTGCACCGCACGCCTTCACCATCGACGACAGCGGCCACGAGTGAGCCCCGGAGACTCCCTATGCTTATCATGATGCTGGTCCTCTTCGGCGCCCTGCTGCTGCTGCTCGGCAGCGGCATCTGGGTAGGCTTCTCGCTACTCGCCCTGGGCTGGCTGGGCCTTTCCCAGTTCACCTCGATGCCCACCGGCGATATCATGGCCTCGGATATCTGGGGCTCCAGCTACAGCTGGGAGCTGACCGCCCTGCCGATGTTCATCTGGATGGGCGAGATCCTGTTCCGCTCGCGCCTGGCCGATGACATGTTCACCGGCCTGTCGCCCTGGATGCAGCGCATCCCCGGCCGCCTGCTGCATACCAACGTGGTGGGCTGCGGACTGTTCGCCGCCGTCTCGGGCTCCTCGGCGGCGACCTGCGCCACCATGGGCAAGATGACCATTCCCGAACTGACCCGCCGCGGCTACGACGAGAGCCTGATCATCGGCACCCTGGCCGGCTCCGCCACCCTGGGCCTGCTGATTCCGCCGTCGATCATCCTGATCGTGTTCGGCGTGGCCACCGACCAGTCCATCTCGCGCCTATTCATGGCCGGCATCCTGCCTGGGCTGATGCTGATCTCGCTGTTCGGCCTCTACCTGATGCTGTGGTCCTGGCGCTATCCGGATCGCGTCCCGCCCGCCGAGGAGAACCTGCCACTGGCCGAGAAGCTGCGCCGCGCACGCCGCCTGATTCCCATGCTGGCGCTGATCGTCGGCGTCATCGGCTCCATCTACACCGGCCTGGCCTCCCCCACCGAGGCGGCCGCCGTGGGTGTCGTACTCTCGCTGATCCTGGCCCGCGTACAGGGCAACATGAACCGCACCACCTTCCGCGATGCCCTGCTCGGCGCGGTGCGCACCTCGACCATGATCGCCTTCATCCTCGCCGGCGCCTCGTTCCTGACTGCTGCCATGGGCTTCACCGGCCTGCCCAGCGACCTGGCTGCCTGGATCGGCACCATGGACCTGTCGCCCTGGATGCTGCTGGCCGCCCTGACCCTCTTCTTCGTCCTGCTGGGATGCTTCCTCGACGGTATCTCGGTGGTGGTGCTGACCACCTCGATCATGTTGCCCATGGTGGAAGCGGCCGGTATCGACCTGATATGGTTCGGCATCTTCCTGGTGATCGTGGTGGAGATGTCACAGATCACGCCGCCGGTGGGCTTCAACCTCTTCGTGCTCCAGGGCATGACCGGGCGCAACATCCTCTCCATCGCCTGGGCCGCCATGCCGTTCTTCTTCCTGATGATGCTCGGGGTGGTGCTGATCAGCCTGTTCCCCGCGATCGTCACCTACCTGCCCAACGCCATGAGCAACTAGACATGCCAGCATCCTCCACTTCCTCCCCCAAGGGCCGCACCAGCGGCCCTATCGTCTCCTCGGAACACCTCTCGCACCGGGCCCAGGAGCAGTCGGAGTTCGAGTTCGGCCTGATCATCGCGTCCCACGCCTTCACCCGCTGGATGGTACGCTGCATGACCGCCGCCGGTTACCCGGAGCTGGGCCCCCTGGACGTGCTGGTGCTGCACAGCGTGAACCATCGCAAGCGCGCCAAGCGACTCTCGGACATCTGTCTGGTACTCAACGTCGAGGACAGCCATACCGTGACCTACGCGCTCAAGAAACTCACCAAGCTGGAACTGGTGCTCGGCGAGAAGCACGGCAAGGAGACCTTCTTCCGCACCACCGATGTCGGGCGCAGCACCTGCCAGCGCTATGCCGAGATTCGTGAGGACTGTCTGATCGAGTCGCTCTCCTCGCTGGGTATCGAACCCGAGGAGACCAGCCGGCTGGCCGGCATGCTGCGCGCCATGTCGGGTCTCTACGACCAGGCCGCCCGGGCGGCGGCCTCGCTATAGCCCGCGAGGCGGTCTCAGCCCGCCTCGCGGGCGTAGAGTCGCCGCGCCCGCCACAGGCTGAACATGAACAGCAGCGAGCTGGTGGCCATCGAGGCCCCTAGGGAGAGCATGAATACCACCATCCCGGGTAACCGACCCACGCCTAGATAGCTCACCGCACAGAAGGCCAGCAGGCTGAGCATGCCGCGCTGGGTCATGCTCACCGTCATACGCGCCACCTCCGCCCCGTAGCGTTCATGCAGCGCCCAGGCGATGGTCAGGATGCCGGCCGGAAATCCTAGGATGATGCCGGAGAAGCCCGGTCCCGCCCGGGCCGCCAGGGTGGTAGCCAGGCTCACCAGCCCACCGGCAAGCAGCCCCCGCAAGAGCAGGTCGAGCCATCCCGAGCTCGCCACCACCACCGGCTGCCCCAGCCTGAGCCAGCGATTGATCCCTTAGGCCACCAGCAGCACCACCAGATAGGCCCCCAGGGCGCCCATCAGCCCACCCGGCAGTTGGGTGAACAGCAGCGCCGCCGGTACCCACAGCAGGCTGGCAAGCCCCAGGCTCTTCACCGCCGACAGCCGGGCGGCGCTGATCACGAAGCAGACCGTGAACAGCAGTGTGGCCACCAGCGCATGCAGCGTCGAGAGCACCGCCTCCTGCACGAAGGCCGGGGCCTGCTCGCGCAGCATGAAGAAATACCCAGGCCCCAGGATCACCGGGGTGCCGGCGAGGATGCCGCCCAGGCGCGGCCCCACCCGGGCCACCGCCAGGGCGACGAGGATGACGATGCCGGCGGTGGCCAGCAGCTTGAACAGCATGGGCTCTAACATCTGGGTTCCTGTTCAGGGGGAGGACAGCCGGTTAACGCCGGTGATGGTGCCATTCCAGACCATCTCATAGTGAGCGGTCTGGACCATAGAGATCACCGGTTTCGGGGTAAGCAGCGCACAGCAGGCAGCACCGGGACGGCGTACCGAGCGGTAACGAAGCCCCGGCAGGCCGGCGCGTTTAACGCTTTGCCCCAATGTCCGGGCCGCCGTGTAGTCGTCCAGGTCATACATCGGGTGAGTTGCGGCGAGTCCGAGAGCATCCAGCATGGCTGTCTCGTGGAATCGGCACTTCAAGCCCCGCAACACGAAGCGCTCATAGTTAAGATCAGGCAGATTGCGCCAGTAGGCCTCCTGATGATGTCGCACCTCGGACAGTGCTGTAGCCAAGGCATCGGCAATATATAGCACACCGTACTCTCCCGAGCTGAAGCGCAACCCTGCCGGATTGGCGTAGGTGAAAGGTGCCACGGCATAGGAGCAGCCCGGGGTATCAAAGGGAATCTCCTCGATGGGCAGCAGACTCAGACCCCCTACCTCGGCGCGTAGCCGGGGGTTGGTCAATGCCTGGAGCTCTTGACCTCCTCCCCTCCCTTCGCACTATCGCGACTCAGGAAGAGGATTCCCTTTCGGGTGCCAGCCCGATCGCTCGGGTGGCCGGTTCCTGCTGCTGACGGCCTTACCGCACCGTTCACTTCACAGGCTCTACGGACAAATCCTGCCCTGAAAGGTACTCATGCGCTTTCACCAGGATGTTCCTAGCGCCGACGACCTCAGCGTGGTCGGCATGACCACAGGCCTGGCAACGAAAGCTTGCTCGACTGAGGCGGTTGGCCGCCTCAACATGCCCGCACTCGGGGCACGTCTGGCTGGTGTGGTGAGGTGGCACGGCGACCAGCAGGCCGCCCCGCCACGCCTGCTTGTAGGTAAGCTGGCGCCGGAACTCGAACCAGCCTTGGTCGAGAATGGCCTTGTTCAGCCCCGCCTTTTGTTTCACCCGCTTGCCCGGTGCTGCAAGGCTGCCTTTGGCGGAGGCCGACATATTAGACACCCGCAGATCCTCGACGGCCACCATGGCGTGGTTTTGGCTGATGACGGTCGAGAGCTTGTGGAGGGTGTCGTGACTGTAGGTGGAAAATAAAGTCGCATCCCTTTGGCTCTCATAACCCTTTGATTCATCGTGAACCTATGGAGCCTCCATGAGATAAAGTATCATCTTTCTAGGTTCATATGAGGCGCTATCACGCCCGCACTGTAATCTAACGCTTTACAGGTGTAATCTATCAGGCTACACTAACCCCATGATCAAGACCTTCAAGAGCAAGGACCTGGCGACTCTGTGGGAAACCGGTAAATCCAAGATCGACAAGCGTATGCATAGGCGCATCCTGATCCGGTTGGCCGTGATCAACGAGGCCGCAAGCGTTGAGGAGATCAACTTACCGGGCTATAACTTCCACGGCTTGCAAGGCTTCAACCCCAAACGTTACACCGTGCATGTGAACGGTCCATGGTGCCTCACTTTTGAATTCGAGGGAGGCAACGCCTATCAGGTTGATTTTGAGCAATACCACTGAGTGAGGTGGAACCACTATGACTATTACCGCAAAGCAGAACCCCAACCTTTGCCCGCCGCACCCCGGAGAGGTGATCGAAGACATGCTGGAGGATTTGGACTTCAGCAAGAGTGCCATCGCGAGGATGCTGGGCATCTCACGCCAGCAGCTGCACGCCATCCTGGCCGCGCGTAAGCCAGTATCGCCAGAAATGGCAGCACGTCTTGGCAAGCTATTCGGCAACGGACCCAGCCTATGGCTGCGTCTTCAGGCGGCTCACGACGCCTGGCATGCCGAACGCGAAGTAGACGTCAGTGCGGTGCCTTCACTGAGTGTGGCCTGAAAGTATTCAGAAGCAGATCAGTGCTGAGCCTGCGGGGATGAATCTTTATTTCTAGGGATGAAACTTTGTTTTCATCCCACAGTGACGGACGTTGGCGGCTTTCTGGTGCAGCCGGGCGATGCGAGCTTTCTGCTTATTCCAGTTCCGGGAGAACCGGGTCTTGTGCTTGAGTCGGCGTTGCGCCGTGGCGATACGCTGTTCCAGTTGCCGGAAGCTGTTGCGTCCGGCATGGGGAGTGCCATTGGAATCCACGGCGAAGTGCTTAACGCCCATGTCCAGGCCCACGGCTGAGGTGGCTGGGTGCCGTGGCGGCTCCGCCACCTCGAGCTCAACCTGGAAACTGATGTGCCAGTGGCCGCCATCGAGGCCCACGGTGCAGCTGGTGATCTTGCCCTCTACCGGACGCGACTGACGAAAGCGCACCCAGCCCAGGCCGGCGGGCAGCTTCACGCGACGATGATCGAGCCGGCAGTATTTGGGAAAGTTGACGAATCGGATGCCGTCGCGTGACTTGCCTTTCTTCTTGAAGCGAGGCGCGTCGGCGGCCAAGCCCGGAGTGAAATGCCGCTGCCAGGCCGTGTCGAGGTCGCGGAGCTTCTGCTGGAGGTTGTCGGTGTAGGCCTCAGTGAGAAAGGACGTGGCCTCCTGGCGTTTCCAGGTGGTGATCCAGCCGGCCATGGTGCCATAGCGCGGCACCCGTTCGCCCCGCTGGCGGGCCGCGAGGCATTCGGCCAAGGCGTGATTCCAGACGAAGCGTGCATGACCGGCCAGTACGCGCAGCCGCGCCGCCTGTTATGGCGTCGGGTCAAGGCGATACTTCAAGCCGAGCTGGCGCTTCATCAAGACCGCCTCATGACTGTACATGCGTACATAGTAGCAGTGACAAAGGGGGCTGCAAAGGGCACCCCAGTGAGCCTGCGGCTCACACCGCATTCCCCCGCACACCTTGGACGGTGTGGGTACCCTGCAGATTCTGGATGGAGGGCCTGGAACTCATCCGCATTGGCAACATCGTCGAAGAGGTGGATGGGTGGGAACTTGGAGTTGACCAGGCGATAGCCCTGCTGCTCACCCGCCACCAGCCGCGGTAGCGATGACAGTGCTACCACTGGGCGCCTCGCAGGTTATCGATATGGCGAAAGACATCGTAGAGCGCCAGCATGTCGCCACCCGAGATCACCTCGAGCGGCGAGCGTCCATAGAACGGCGCATTATGGTTGGCCATGGCCATAAAGCCATAGAGGTTGCGGGGATTGTCGAAGAGGACCCGCAGGCTTGCATGGAGGTTAAGCACCAGGCTGACACGCGTCAGCTGATCCTCGTCCAGGTTGACCCGCCACTCGGGATCAGCTCGCTTGGCCTGGGCATAGGTGCTGCGCGACACCCTCAGGATTGCCGCGACCTGTTCACCGCTCGCTCCCCATTTCTTCAGGATCGCGACGGCAGACTTCAACCCAGTGGCACTTTTCGACCTGTCGGTTGCCGGTGCTTCCATGGTGACCATGGTTAACCCCTTCGCGCCATGTGTCTACAGACACAATAATAGTAAAATTATCACGAGACACGGAGCATTCTAGTCGAAGAACTGGCGAGGGTTGCGCGGGTAGAAGCGCTCGGGCTGGCGCTCCACATGGGGGAAGAAGCGGGTGTCCTTGTAGGGCATCTTCATGAAGCCGGAGACGCCGAGCCCCTCGATCAGCCCCACGGCAGCGAGGATCTCCTCCAGCCGGGCTCGGAACTCGGCCTCCCGGGAGGGATCCAGCAGGCGGTAGTAGCTGTGGATCTTCAGATGCGCCGGCAGCGCCTCGAAGATGATCATGCCGGTGTGGTGAATATCGTTGAGGGCCTCCAGCGAGCTGATGATCGCCTCGGGCAGCACCAGGAACTCCTCGGGGTCGGGACCATCCTCGAAGTAGCTGTGCAGGCGCGCCCGATCCTCCAGTTCCGGCACCGCACTCACCTCGTAGTGCAGCCGCATGCCCGGCTCGATCTCGAATGGTTGCTCCGGGCTCTCACGCTCCAGGTGCAGGGTATCGCGGGCATTGAACAGGCAGCTCTTGAAGATCCCCCGACGGTAGATGGCCCGCGCCAGGTTGACCATGTTGTTGACCGCGGCGATGAAGGCCGGCTTCAGCGCCGGATCATGCAGGTTCAGGGTGGTATCGATATACACCCCGTCGCTCTCCCAGCGTACCGCCAGTCCCCCCACCACCGGATAGCGGCCGAGTCGACTCACCGCGGCGAGAAAGGCCTTCTCGGTCTCCCCCATGCCCTGCATGAAGTTCTTGTAGTAGCGATCGAGCTGCACATCATTGACGTCGTTGAGGGTCTCCGGAGCGCCCTCTTCGCGCAGGAAGGCCTTGCGCGAGCTGTATACCACGGTATCGATCTCGCGGCTGGTGGGGCGTGCCCATACCGGTACCAGCGCCACCTCGGCCGCCTCGGGCAGGTCGATCATCACGGTGCGCGCCAGGCGCGGCATCTCGCGGATGAAGTGGTCGCCGGCCTTGAGCCGCAGGCGCGGGTCGGGATCCAGCATGCCGTCGAGCATGCGCGCGAACTCCACCGGCAGCCCCAGCGAGGTGGCCGGGATGGCGTGATAGCCGAAGCGACAGGACTGCGCCGAGGCCAGCGCATACAGGGTGCCGGCGGCGCCCTGCTCGTCGAAGCGCGGCGAGGAGAGCGCCCCGTTCAACTGCTCCTCGCCGATGAAGTAGACATCCCCCAGCCGGGCATTGGTCTGCTGCAGGTTGTCGGACATCAGCTCCATGACATTGGAAGCCACGAACTGCTGGTTGGCATCGAGCTGGGCGAACACCGAGGAGCCCCAGTCGATCAGGGCGATGGTCTCGTCGCGGGCATCGAACACCAGGTTGGAGGGCTTGATATCGCCATGCACGATGGGCTTGCCGGCGGGGCCCGACTCGCGCCGCAGGGCGCGCAGGATATCGGCGAGTTGGTCGGCGATGCGCACGACCAGCCGAGGCGAGAGTCGCCCCTCACGCAGCGAGACCTCCTCGAGGTTCAAGCCCGGCGCACGCTGCATCACCAGGATCGACTGGTGTCGCACCCGCTGATAGGCGATCAACCGCGGCACCCGCGGATGGTCGACCTGCTCCAGCATGAAGGCCTCCTCCTCGAGGCGATCCTGCAGATGCTGGGGCAGGTTGACCCGGGTGAACTTGAAGACGTACTGGTCCCCCAGGGCGGTGACGCCGGCGAAGACGAAGCCGTAGGCACCCTTGCCGACCAGCTCGATATCCCGATAGCCAAGCTGCTCCAGCTGCTCCTGGCAGAGCGCCACCCACGCCTTGAGCTTGCGGGCGTCGTCCTGGCTGAGCAGGTAGACCGACTGCTCCTCGGGGATATAGAACTGCTGCAGGGGCGCCTGGGGCATGGGTATCAGCTCAAGTTCAGCAGCATCGTCTCGGGCGCTTCCAGGTAGCCCTTCCAGGCGTTGCAGAAGCGCGCGATGGTGCCGCCGTCGATGACCCGGTGATCGCCGGCCCAGGTCACCGTCATGATCGCCCGCTTGACCACCCGATCCTCGGCATCGAAGCGTGGCAGCCACTGGGTCTTGCCGATGGCGACGATGGCCAGCTCCGGGGCATTGATGATGGGGGCCGCATAGGTACCGCCCAGGGCGCCGATATTGGAGATGCTGATGGTGCCCTCCCGCAGGTCCTCCTGGGCCACCTTGCCCGAGCGCGCCGCCTCGGTAAGTCGCGCCACCTCGGCGGCGATGCCCAGCAGCGAGAGGCGCTCCACACCCTTGACGTTGGGCACCAGCAGTCCCGCACGGCTATCCACCGCCATGCCGACGTTGACCGAAGGCAGGTAGTGAATCTCGTCAACCGCCTCGTTGAGGCGCGCATTGAGGATCGGTGCCTCGCGCACCGCCAGCGCCATGGCCTTCATGAAGAAGGGCATCAGCGTCAGGCGCACCCCCTCGGCCTCGGCCATCGGCTTCAACCGCTCGCGCAGCGCCAGCAACTCGGTGACATCGATCTCCTCCCCATACTGGAAGTGGGGAATGGTGCTGGCCGCCTCCACCATGCGTCTGGCCATCACCGCGCGCACCCCACGCAGCGGTTCCACCCGGGGCTCTCCCTGGGCGGGGGGCGCAGAGGAAGCGGCCGTCGCCTTCTCGCCGGCGGCGCTCGCCTTGCCTTGCTCGAACTCGCCCTTCTCTAGCTTGCCCTTCTCTAGATAGCTCAGCACATCCTCCTTGAGCACGCGCCCCTGCTTGCCGCTGCCGGGGACCGCTTCCAGGGAGAGGCCGTGCTCGCGCAGCAGCCGTCGTACCGCCGGCGCCGCGGGGATCCGTCCAAAGGGGCCCCGGCCAGGCTCTGAGGGGCCCCGGCCAGGCTCTGCCTCCCGTGCATCGCCACTATCGGCGGACGATACACTTCGGGTCACAGGCTTCGGCTCTGGCTCGGCGGCGCCGGAAACCTCGCTACCCTCGCCTTCGGCATGTTCCGGGCGATAGGCATAGAGCGGCGCATGGACCCGGGCGATCTCGCCCTGGGCGACATGCAGCTTGCTCACCACCCCCGCCTCGGGCGCGGTGATTTCAACCAGCGCCTTGTCGGTCATCACATCGACCACCGGTTGGTCCTCGGCGATGGTCTCGCCCTCCTGGACCCGCCACTCGACCACCTCGCACTCGACGATCCCCTCCCCCACATCGGGCAGGATAAAGTCCTTGGTCTTGCCTCCGGTGGCAGCCGGCGCAGGCGAGGGCTCCGGCGCGGCTACTTTCTCCGCGGCACCGGCCGACGGCTCGGCAGCCGCCGCGCTCGTTGTCTCACCCTCCGCCTCATAGGCGAACAGCGGCGCATGCACACGGGCCGTGTCGCCCTTCGCCACATGCAGCCGGGTAATGCGTCCCGCCTCCGGCGCGGTGATCTCCACCAGCGCCTTGTCGGTCATCACCTCGACCACCGGCTGGTCCTCCTCGATCACGTCACCCTCGGCCACGCGCCACTCCACTACCTCGCACTCCACGATACCTTCGCCGATATCGGGCAGCATGAAATCGCTCATCTCGTCGTCTCCTCGACTGGTCGCTTCCGATATCGGATCAGAAGGCCACACTGGCCCTGATCGCTTCGAACACCTTGAGGTGGTCCGGCAGGTACTCCTTCTCCAGCGTCAGCGGGAAGGGGGTATCCAGGCCGGTCACCCGGGCGATGGGCGACTCCAGGTAGAGGAAGCAGCGCTCCTGCACTGTCGCGGCGATCTCGCCGGCGAAGCCACCGGTCAGCGGCGCCTCGTGGGTGATCACCAGCCGCCCGGTCTTGAGCACCGACTCCACCACGCTCTCCTCGTCCCAGGGCAGGATCGAGCGCAGGTCGATCACCTCGCAGGAGATGCCCTCCTTCTCGGCCAGCTCCACGGCGCGGTCGATCACCTCCATCTGCGCACCCCAGCCGAGCACGGTGGCGTCGGTGCCCTCGCGGGTCACCTCCGCCTCGCCGAGGGGCAGCTGGTAGTCCTCCTCGGGCACCTCGCCGGTGGAGGCGCGATAGAGCCGCTTGGGCTCGAAGAACAGCACTGGGTCGGGATCGCGGATCGCCGCCAGCAGGAGACCCTTGGCCTGATAGGGATTGCGCGGCACCGCAATCTTGAGCCCCGGGGTATGCGCGAAATAGGCCTCCGGCGACTGGGAGTGGTAGAGCCCGCCGGAGATGCCGCCACCATAGGGCGCGCGGATGGTCAGGCCACCGACGTTGAACAGGTCACCGGAGCGGTAGCGGAACTTGGCGGTCTCGTTGACGATCTGGTCGAAGGCCGGAAAGATGTAGTCGGCGAACTGGATCTCAGCCACCGGCACCGAGCCCTGGGCGGCCAGGCCGTTGGCGAAGCCGAGGATGCCCTGCTCGACCAGCGGCGTGTTGAAGCAGCGCGTGCGGCCGTACTTCTCCTGCAGGTGGCTGGTGGCGCGGAAGACGCCGCCGAAGATGCCGACGTCCTCGCCGAAGCAGAGCACCTTGTCGTCCTCGGCCATGGCGATATCCAGGGCGTTGTTGATCGCCTGCAGCATGTTCATGGTCGGCATCTCACTCCCCTCCCTGGGCATCGGCTGCGCTTTCGTTGTCGCGGACCTTCACGTCCGGGTCCAGGGAGCGTGCCCCCTTCGGGTAGCTCTCCGGATACTGGCGGATATGAGTCTTGAGGCGGTCGAGCTGGCGCTGCAGCGCCGGGGTGACGTCGGCATAGACATCGCTGACCAGGCTGTCCAGCGGGGGTGGCGGGCGCTTCTCGGCGCGCTTCATGGTCTCCAGCACCTCGCGGCGCAGCGACTCCTGCAGCGCCTTCTCCTCGTCGTCGTTCCACCACCCCTGCTCGGTCAGCCAGTGCTGCATGCGCAGGATCGGATCCTTCTCGCGCCAGGCCTCCTCCTCCTTCTTCGAGCGATAGCCCGAGGGGTCGTCCGAGGAGGAGTGGGCCGCCAGACGATAGCTCATCGCCTCGATCAGTACCGGCTTGTTGTGCTCCACGGCGATGCGCCGCGCCTCGCGGGTCGCCGACAGCACCGCCAGCAGGTCGTTGCCGTCGACACGGATCACGTGCATGCGGTAGCCGAAGGCCCGCGGCGCCACGCCATCGGCGGCGAACTGCTCGATAGAGGGGGTGGAGATCGCATAGCCATTGTTGCGGCAGAAGAAGATCACCGGCACCTCGTGCACCGCGGCCATGTTCAGGGCGGCGTGGAAGTCACCTTCGGAGGCGGCGCCCTCGCCGAAGAAGCACAGCGTGCAGTGGCCCTCGCCGGCGAGCTTCTGACCGTAGGCGTAGCCGGCGGCCTGGGGAATCTGGGTGGCCAGCGGCGAGGAGATAGTCATGTAGTGCAGCTTGCGCGAGCCGTAGTGGATCGGCATCTGCCGCCCCTTGCCGTAGTCGAGCTCGTTGCCGAACAGCTGGTTCATGAACTCGTCGTAGCTGAAGCCGCGATAGACCAGCGCGCCCTGCTCGCGGTACTGGGCCATGATCATGTCGGCATCGTCGAGCGCCGCCGTGGCACCGATCACCGCGGCCTCCTCGCCGGTGCACTGCATGTAGAACGACAGCCGGCCCTGGCGCTGAGCCGCCATCATTCGCTCGTCGAGTACCCGGGTGGCCACCATGGTGTGATAGATCTTCAGCGCCTGCTCGCGGGAGAGCTCGGGCGCCTCGGCGCCGTCATACAGGCTGCCGTCCTGCTTCAGCAGGCGGAAGGTGGGAATGGAGAACTCGTCGCCGCTGAGGAACTGCGGCGAATGGATATCTTGTGTCGTTGTCATCAAGTTTTGCGCGAGATACCCGGTACTTTAAGTGCCGGGAGGGATAGCGCGTCGTCCGCAAGGACGACCCTGTTCTCGCAGCCTCCTTCTTTGATGGTTGCTATCTACACATGTTTTTTCATACAGTATGTGTATGACAAAACGCGCTTACCGATACCGCCTTTACCCGACGCCCGAACAAGAGCAACTTCTGGCCAGGACGTTCGGGTGCGTGCGTTTTGTCTACAACGCGGTGCTTCGCTACCGCACCGATGCCTTCCATGAGCGGCGAGAAAGAATTGGCTATGTGGCCGCGAACGCCGAGCTGTCGCGGATGAAAAAGTCCAGCGAGACCGCGTTTCTCAACGAGGTCAGCTCGGTGCCGCTTCAGCAGTGCCTTCGCCACCAACAGACGGCCTTCAAGAACTTCTTCGAGGGTCGTGCCAAGTACCCGAACTTCAAGAGCAAGCGACACCACCAGTCGGCGGAATTTACGCGCTCGGCGTTCAAGTACCGTGACGGAAAGCTGTTTATTGCCAAGTGCAAGGAGCCGCTCCCGGTGCGCTGGAGTCGCGAGCTGCCCAGCGAACCGACTACCATCACCGTGTCCAAGGACTCGGCGGGGCGCTACTTCGTCGCGTGCCTGTGCGAGTTCGACCCCGAGTCGCTGCCTGTTACCCCGAAAATGGTAGGTATCGACCTCGGCCTGAAAGACCTGTTTGTCACCAGCGACGGGCATCGAATCGGCAATCCCCGCCACACGGCGAAGTACGCGACCCGTCTGGCCAAGGCGCAGCGTCGGCTGAGCAGGAAGACGCTCGGCTCGAAGAACCGTGCCAAAGCCAGGCAGAAGGTCGCTCGCCTTCACGCCAAAATCTCCGATTGCCGGATGGACCGCTTGCACAAGCTGTCCCGCCAGATTGTCAACGAGAACCAAGTGATCTGCGTCGAGTCCCTCAAGGTGAAGAACATGCTGCGCAACCGCGCGCTGGCCAAGTCGATCAGCGATGCCGGCTGGGGCGAGTTCGTCCGGCAGCTGGAGTACAAAGCGGCCTGGGCGGACCGACAGGTGTCGGCGATCGACCCGTGGTATCCCACCAGCAAGCGCTGCTCCGGCTGCTGGCATGTGATGCCCGAGATGCCGTTGCAGGTTCGCGCCTGGACGTGCCCCGAGTGCGCAGCGGAACACGACCGCGACATCAACGCCGCGATCAACATCAAAGCCGCCGGGCTGGCGGTGTTAGCCCTTGGAGAGAATGTAAGCGGCATGGAGCCAGCCTCCGTGTCCGATTCTCGGTGAATTGGGAATCTCCTTCCTTCAGGGCGGGGAGCAGTCAACTTGGCATCCTCTACCCCTTTTGAGGGCAGTGTTGTCGCTTGTCTCGCCCCTTGCCAGGAGGATCACTCCCGAGGGGTCAACGCAGCCCCAGATGACGTTAACGTAAACTGGTAAGTATCGACAGCAGAAAGGCCTTCACCTTTGGTCGATATCAGCAGACGATATTACTGCCTTGCTGGCACCAACCGGGCAAACAAGCTATCAACCGCCAGCGCCAGCAGGCCGATCATCACGGCGCCTTGAAGGATATAGGCGGTATTGCCGTTGACGATGCCGGCGATGATCGGCGCGCCGAGGTTGCTCGCCCCCACCGTGGCCCCCAGCGCTGCCGTGGCGATGTTGACGGTGACCGAGGTGCGGATGCCGGCGAGGATGATCGGTGCCGCGAGGGGCAGCTCCACCTGCCATAACCGCTGGCCGCCGCCCATGCCCATGCCGCGAGCGGCCTCCTCAACCGCGGGATCGAGCCCTTCCAGTCCCGCCAGGGTATTGCGCACGATCGGCAGCAGCCCATAGAGCAGCAGCGCCACGATGATCGGCCAGGTGCCAAAGCCCAGCACCGGCACCGCCAGGGCCAGCACCGCCACCGGGGGGAAGGTCTGTCCCATGGAGGCGAACTGCGCCACCAAGGGCAGGAAATCGCGCCCCCCGGGGCGCGTCACCAGGATCGCCGCCCCCACCCCGATCACCACTGCCAGGCCGGAGGCGATCGCCACCACCTGCACATGGCGCGCCAGCAAGGTCAGCAGGTCGGCCTGGGGGTAGAGCACCCGGCGGGCATCGGGTTCGCTCCAGCGAAGCAGCGGCTCGAGCCACTCGCCCCCCACTGCCAGGGCCAGCAGCAGGGCGAGCCAGACCAGCGGCGCGGACCAGCGTGTCAGGAGGGCCATCCTCACGTGTCACTGCCTCCCTCGCGACCCGCCCCGACGATACGCCGCAGCGAGAGCTCCCCCACTGGCATCGCCTCGTCGTCGACCACCGCCAGCCTGTCGGCATGTTCACGGAACATCACCGCCAGGGCCTGGCGCAGGGTGGCGTCGCGATGCACCCGGGCCTGGGGCAGCAGACGCGGCGAAAGCGGTTGCATGCGCTCGGCCACCCGAGTAATGGCGGCCTCCTTGAGGCCGCGATCATCCCCGCCCAGCAGCGATGCCACAAAGTCATCGGCCGGTGCCCGCAGCAGCTCGAGGGGCCTGCCCTGCTGGACGATGCGTCCGGCATTCATCACCACCAGGCGGTCGGCCAGCGCCAGGGCCTCATCCATGTCGTGGGTCACGAAGACGATGGTCTTCTGCAGGCGTGACTGAAGGTCGCGTAGCTCGGCCTGCAGGCCCTCGCGGGTGATCGGGTCCAGGGCGCCGAAGGGCTCGTCCATCAGCAGGATATCGGGATCCGCCGCCAGCGCCCGAGCCACGCCAACCCGCTGGGCCTGGCCACCCGACAGCTGGGACGGGTACTTGTCGGCGAACTGCTCGACGGAAAGCCCGAGCAGCGCCATCAGCTCCTCGACGCGCTCATTGACCCGGGCCGCCGGCCACTTGAGCAGCCGCGGCACCAGGCCGATGTTGCGGGCCACGGTCCAGTGCGGAAAGAGCCCGGTGCTCTGGATGGCATAGCCGATCCGCCGGCGCAGGATCCGCCCGTCGAACTCGCGAATCGGCCGCCCGTCGATATGGATCTCGCCGCCATCATGCTCGATCAGGCGGTTGATCATGCGCAGGGTGGTGGACTTGCCACAGCCCGAGGTGCCCACCAGGGCGCACAGCTCGCCCCGATTCACCGTCAACGAGATGGCATCCACCGCCGTCTCGCCACCGAAACGCTTGGTGACACTCTTGAGTTCGATCATGGGGTGGCTCCCGGGGCCAGGTCGGTGCGGTGATCGAGGCGCCGCGTCAGGGCACCCAGCAGGGCATCGGCAGCCAGCGCCATGGCCAGTATCGGCAGGGCACCGAGCAGCACCAGATCCATGGCCGCCTGGCCCAGCCCCTGGAAGATGAAGGTGCCCAGGCCACCGGCGCCGATCAGCGCCGCCACGGCGGTCAGGCCGATCGCCTGGACGGTGGTGATGCGCACGCCCTCGATGACCACCGGCAGGGCCAGCGGCAGGCGCACCTGGCGAAACACCTGGCCACGGCTCATGCCCATGCCGCGTGCCGCCTCCAGCACGCCGGGGTCCACCTCGGAGAGGGCGACGAAGGTGTTACGCACCATGGGCAAGAGGCTATAACCGAGCAGCGCCAGGAAGGCCGGCGCCCAACCGATCCCGCTCACCCCGAATGTGGCGAGCCACTCGAACCGAGAGGCGAGCCAGGCCAGCGGTGCCAGCAGCAGGCCGAACAGCGCCAGGCTGGGAATGGTCTGCAGGAAGTTGAGAAGCGCGAAGCCGAGACGCTCGACACGCGGATTCTGACGCATGGCCAGGGCGATGCCCGCGCCCACCACCAGGCTCGTGCCTACTGCTCCACCCACCAGCAGCAGGTGGTCGACCACCGCCTCCAGGAAGGCACCGCGGCGGCCTGAGAGCTCCTGCCAGAGCGCCAGTGGCTCGAGCCAGCCGGCCGCCAACCACCAGCCGCCCAGCACGGGCAGCATCAGCAGCGCCAACCGCCAGCCGGCCAGGGCAAGGCGCGTCCGCAGCTCAATCAACACCAGCGAGAGCCAGAACAGCATCAGCCACCAGGCCGCGCCGATACCCAGCCGCGCCTGAGGCAGCTCGGGGTCGAGATGCCGTGACGCCATCAGCGCCAGCCAGGCCGGCAGCGCCAGCAGCAGCAACAGGGTCAGGCCCAGCGCCAGGCGATAGTCATTCCGGCCGGGCCGCCAGGCCAGCGCCAGCAGGCCCACCAGCGGCAGGCAGCTCACCAGCGCCAGCGGCCAGCCGATGGTCGATGCGATGACGTGGGCCGTGCCGGGCACGATCCGGTTGGGGGCGATGCTCCCCAGAGGGAGCGAAAGCCAGGTCACCAGCGCGACCAGTGCCAGCGACAGCATCACCCGGTTGATAGGCGCGTCCCTGCGCAGCACTCGCCTACTCCTCCAGGCTGGAGAGGAAGTCGGCGGCCACATCGGCCGGGGCACGCCCGTTCACCGCCACATCACCGTTGAGCCGCTGCAGGGTATCGAGGTCCAGGGCCTCGAAGACCGGCGCCAGCAGACTTTCGATCTCCGGCCAGGTCTCCAGCACCTCGGAACGCACCACCGGCGCCGGCTGATAGACCGGCTGAACGCCCAGGGTATCCTCCAGCACCACCAGGTCCAGCGCCTTGAGGCCGCCGTCGGTGCCATAGGTCATGGCGGCATTGACGCCGCTGGTCTGCTGGGCGGCCGCGCGCATGGTGGAGGCGGTGTTGCCCCCTGAGAGCACCAGCAGCTGATCATCGTCCAGTTCGAAGCCATAGGCCTGCTGGAATGCCGGCAGCGCCTGCTCGGATTCGACGAACTCGGCACTGGCGGCGAACTTGAACTCACCGCCCTCGTCCAGATAGCGAACCAGGTCCTCCAGGGTCGCCAGCTCGTGCTCGCGGGCCAGTTCGCCGCGTACGCTCATCGCCCAGGTGTTGTTGGCCGACGCCGGCGTCAGCCAGGTCAGGCCGTTCTCGGCGTCCAGCTCACGGACCGTCTCATAGGCGGCCTGGGGATCGTGCCAGACGTCGCTGTCGGTCATGTCGAAGAAGAAGGCCCCGTTGCCGGTGTACTCCGGGTAGAGATCGATCTCGCCAGCCAGCAGCGCCTCGCGCACGATACTGGTGGCGCCCAGTTGCAGGCGCTCTTCCACCTCGACACCGCCGGCCTCGAGGCGCTGAATGATCAGCTCGCCCAGCACCGAGCCCTCGGTATCGATCTTGGAGGAGACCGTGACCGGCTCCTGGGCATGCAGAGGCGAGGCGCCAAGTGAAACGGCGGCGGCGAGGCTGGCGATGGGAAGCAGGGCGTGTCGCATGGCGAAATACCACCTGGCGGGTCATGGATGTACGCTGAAGTATAAGGAAACAAGGGAATACCTGCAGTGTTCCACCGCCAACGCACAGGAAGCTTGCATGACCACCGATGTCCTGCCCCTGCTGTACCGCTGCCATCACCCGCTGGTGCGCGATCTGGCGTGGCTTTTGCTGGTCCCCGACCTGATCCGCATGCCCTGGCCGGGCCGCCCGAGCCGGGAAACGTTGGGCCTGGAGGACGATGAACGCACCGCCCGCTGGCTGGATACCCTGGAGGCCTGGCCGCAGCCGCTGGAGCGATGCATCGGCAACACGCTCAATGGCCGCATGGGGCTCTACCACGAGCGGCTCTGGCAGTTCCTGCTGGCCTGGGCACCGGGCACCGAACTGCTCGCCCACAACCTGCGCGTCATGAGCGGCAAGCTGACCCTCGGCGAGCTGGACCTGCTCTATCGACGCCATGGCGAGGCCTCGATCACCCACCTAGAAGTGGCCATCAAGTTCTATCTGGGGCTTTTCGAGGGGCCGGGCGAGCCCCAGAGCCAGGCGCGCTGGATCGGCCCCGGGGGCGCCGACAGCCTGGCCGGCAAGCGCGAGCACCTGCACCGCCATCAGCTGCGCCTGACCGACCTGCCCGAGACACGAGACGCCATCAGGGCCAAGCTAGGAGCCCATGGACATGTGGCCGATGAGCTGGCGAACCTGCAGCGTCAGGTAGCCATGCCCGGCGTGCTCTTCGCCCCCTGGCAACACCCCTTGCCGCCCCCGCGGGAGGCGACACACGATCACCTGCGTGGATGCTGGCTCTACTGGCGGGACTGGCACCATTACCGCGACGGCCTGCCCCCCGGCACCCATGGCACCCAGCTTCACAAGCCCCACTGGCTCGCCCTGCCCCGCCCCGAGCACCTGCTGCGCCTGCTCGACCTGGAGGCTCAGCTCAGCGAGCACTTCCAGATCCCGGCCGCCCCGCTGCAGATCGCCCTATGGCATCCCGACGCCGGCTGGCACCGTGTCTTCCTGGTCGCCGACGACTGGCCAAGGCAGATACCGCTGCCGCCAAGATAAGAATGTTAAGATTCTTCGCAAACTGGGGTGATCGGGCTGGCGATGGACCGCCAGCTAAAGTTGTCTGGATGTCGGCCGATAGCTACACGAGCATTTACCCCAATTCGTCCTTTTCCAGCCGCCGGACACCTGCGATGCCCTTCACTGAAGCCAAGGAACACGCACCAGGCCGCCTGCATGAGATCTTCGCCGATCCCTACAGTGCCTTTGACAACATGACCACGGAGCGCCTGCTGCATCTGCGAGTGGCGATTGCCGAACTGGTGGAGCGCCCTATCCGGCAGGGCAGTCTCGTGTTGCGAGTCATTCATGGCTGGGAGAATGGCGGATGTTCACCAGAGGCACTGTGTCATCGCGACTATCGAATAGACTCTCTTGGCAGCCTGTGTAGCATCGAAGCCCGCCTCCACGAGGCATTGGAGTGCCAAACTGGCTGCGAGGGTGCAGCCGGCGAGTTGCTGGCAAGGCCATTGGCAGACGCCATCCGCCGTGCCGAACAGAATGGCATGACAATTGATAAAGAGACCCGCCAGACCCCCTCACGCTGGCCCTCCTTCACCAATGGTCTGTGGCTATACACCCTGTTCAAGGTCTACCACCGACTGATCTATGGCGAGGATGATCCCTATCGCTCCATCCACCTCCGCCTACCGGAAGGGGAAAGAGAGATTCACGAATTTCATCTGGAGGAAGGGGAATTTGCCGTCATAAAACCCATAGAGGGCGCCCAGGGGGACAGCA
Source organism: Halomonas sp. G15 (assembly GCF_021282295.1). Lineage (NCBI taxonomy): Bacteria > Pseudomonadati > Pseudomonadota > Gammaproteobacteria > Oceanospirillales > Halomonadaceae > Halomonas > Halomonas sp. G15. The sequence continues at coordinate 47,001 of NZ_JAJSPA010000003.1, forward strand.
TGCTGATGCTTCACCCAAGCCAGTTACCCTCTGTGCTGATGCTGCTGTAAAAATCTGCCTCCATCGGGCCATTCTCGACCAAGGCTGGTTCAAGCTCGTGCATCGGATCGACTTCACGCTAGCCTGGAATAGTTAGCCTGTGAAGTGAGTGGCGTGGTTAGGCCGTCACCAGCAGGAACCCTCGAAGCGATTCAGGGGCAGCCGTCCGCCTCACCTGAGCACGGTAGCCCCCTTTTCCTCTCCGCCGTCACGAGGCCGTTTCTTGGAAGGCTGGGGGAAGGAAAGAAGCCAACGGATAATCACACCCGCAACTCGACCATTGGGAGAAGCAACGCGATGCGCTATGCCCTCTGCTGCCTGGCACTACTCCTGAGCCTGGCAGGATGTGCCAATCACCAAGGCGCACTTCACAATGCACCGCCGCCGCCTTCGCTTGACGATGCCCTGAACAGCTCTGTCGCTGAGATGCTGGAGACCTTTCCTGCCCTCAGTGAGCGCAACCCCAGCGTTGTAGCCGCAAGCTGGATCGACCTTGACGCTCCAGACATTACCACCCCCTTCGGGCGCCTCGGTGCCGAACTGGCACTCTCCTCCCTCGCCCAGGGCGGCATCACAACACGAGAGGTCTTGCTGGAGGGCAGCAACCTTCTAGTTAATCAGGATGGCCTTTCAACCCCCAGGAATCGCACACTCCGGCAGACAAACATCGGCAATGACGGTGCCATACTGATGGGCACCTACGTTCAGGGGCAGGAGACTCTCTATGTGACACTGCGTGTGGTGGTACCGCGTAATGCCACTATCCTGGCTAGCGTTCAGCTGAGCCTACCCCTGGATGAAGACCTTCAGGCGTTACTGCGTCGGAACTAAAGTCACCGGGCCTGGACCGTCACCTCGACCCGCCGATTGCGGGCCCTGCCATCGGCCGTATCGTTACTTTCCAGTGGCCGCGTATCCGCCAGCCCCACTGCACGAAGCCGTGACGGCTCGACCCCCGCCGCCACCAGTGCCTCGACAATAGCAATGGCACGACCACTCGACAGCGCCCAGTTGGAAGGGAACCGCTCGGTACTGATCGGGCGGCTGTCGGAATGCCCCTCGACCGAGACCTCTCCGGGGTAACGCTCAACCAGCTCGCGCAGCCTCCCTGTGACCAGCGCGAATCCCTCATCGGTCAGCTCGGCTTCAGCAGTGGGGAAAAGCAGTCGATCCTCCACCCGCAGCCGCACGCCTTCGGGAATCCGTGAGACCTCCATGCCCTCGAGGTCCGGCAGATAGGGTGCCTGGCGTAGCGACTCCGACACGAACCGCGCCCCGGCTATCGCCTGATCATCCACCTCCTGAAATCCAGCCGGAGGGTTGTCCGTGAGGATCAACAGGGTATCGGCAAGGGGGGCGTTCAGATCCAGGCCGCTGGACAGCACAATGGACGGGGGCGCAACAAGCTGCGACGTGCTCTTGGGAGTCTTGGGGCGAGCAAGCAGAAACGGCGGTGACGGCGCCTGGCGAGGCAGCCCCGCCACGCCCAGTGCCGCGGCAATCGCCGAGGGCACCAGCTGTCCTGCTGGAGCCGATACGGCCCGGCGCTGCAGCCCGGCCTCAAGCAACGGCTCCGGCAATGGTATGCCCAGCTTCGGCTTTTCTGGAGCTGAAGCCACGGCCTCGACTCCCGGTGCTTCGGAATCCACAAGACCCGGTCCTACGCCGATCCTCCCCAGCGCGATCACCAGCACAAGCAGGGCCACCAGCAGGGTCATCACATCGATGTAACTAATCATCCAACCACCGGGATCATCATCCGGTGGCAGCGGCTGCATCAGGTTGTCATGCCGCCCGCGTCCGCGGTGCTCGTCGATCATCTACCCATGCCTTTCTGAGGGTGGCTTGAAAAGAGCAACCTTAGGGCGACGCCCCGCCTGACACAACCACCCTCACCCTGCCCTCGGCACTGATGGCCAGCTTCTATCGGCAACTTCGGCCATATCGGAGGGAATACAACATCACGTTTTCAAGATTTGTCACGCCTGGCGAGTTATAGTCAAATCTGGTGGATGGTGGTCAGGCGGCAGTCCTGTCTGACTGATCGGTTACTTGCTCTCCATCCCGGAACTGGACGTTGTTCACAACCAGCTCCAGCTTTCTAAACCCCTTGATGCGCTTCCAGCGCTTCTCGGCACTCTGGAGCAGCTTGAAGACCATTGCCAGGGTCGTCGCCCGGGAACAGCAGTTCCGGCTGCGCTTGGTCCTCAGTCGGACCGTGGCGAAGGTCGACTCGATCGGGTTGGTGGTGCGGATATGCACCCAGTGCTCTGCCGGGTAGTCGTAAAACGCCAGCAGTTCGTCCCGATCCTTGGCCAGACACGCCATCGCCTTGGGGTACTTGCCCTCGAAGCGCTTCAGCGTGCGATCAAAGGCCTTATGCGCCTCGTCACGGGTCTCGGCCATCCAGATGTCATGGAGGTCGGCCTTGACCTTGGGCTGCACCGACTTCGGCAGCTTGTTCAGCACGTTAGAGGTCTTATGGACCCAGCAGCGCTGATGGTCGGTCGCCGGGTAAATCTTGCTCAGCGCCGCCCAGAACCCCATGGCACCGTCGCCCACCGCCAGTTTGGGAGCCTCGGTCAGGCCGCGCTCTCGCAGACCTGTCAGCAGGGTCTCCCAGCTGTCCGCCGACTCGCGAAAGCCGTCCTCGACGGCCACCAGTTCCTTGCGACCCTGCTCGGTGACCCCGATGATCACCAGCAGGCACAGACGGTCATCTAGGCGCACGTTGCTGTAGATTCCGTCGGCCCACCAGTAAACGTAGCGCCGGTCGGCCAGGTCCCGCTTCCGCCACTCGGTGTGCTCGTCTTCCCACTGTTTCTTGAGTCGTGACACGGTGTTGGCCGACAGGCCCTTGGCCTGGTCGCCCAGCAGCGCCGCCAGGGCCTCCTGGTAGTCGCCGGTGGAGATCCCCTTCAGGTAGAGCCAGGGGATCAGCTCCTCGATGCTGCGGGCACGCTTCAGGTAGGGCGGCAGCAGGCTGCTGTTGAAGCGAGCGCCACCTGCGCTGCGATCACGCACCTTGGGCACCCGCACGCTGACATCCCCGATCCCAGTCTGGATCGTGCGCTCGGGCAGGTAGCCGTTGCGGACCACAGCCTGGCTATAGAGCGACAATTACTCTGGCCGGCCGACGACAACTACTGTGACCGGTTGCCCTAAGCTTGACCGCTTGTCCCGACCCACCAGGGAGCCGGTATGGCGGTCACCAGCCAACAGGTCACGCTCTATATGTCGCAACGTCAACAAGGCCAGACCCAGGAGGTCGCCGCCGCCAAGGCCGGCCTCTCCGTCAGAACCGCTCGCCGCCTCGAACGCCGGGCCGAGTCCTCCGAGCCGCCGGCATCACGGCACTGGCGAACCCGGCCCGACCCCTTCGCCGATGTGTGGGAGACCACGCTCGTCCCCCAGCTGGCCGCCGCCCCGGGCTTGCAGGCACTGACCCTGCTGGAGTGGTTGCAGGAGCAGCACCCCGGCCAGTACCCGGACAGCCTGCTGCGAACCCTGCAGCGCCGGGTCAAGGGCTGGCGAGCCGCGCATGGCCCGGAGAAAGAGGTAATGTTCCCGCAAACCCATGGCCCCGGGCTGCGCGGCCTCTCCGACTTCACCGAGCTCAAGGGGATTGTCATTACCGTGGCAGGGGAGCTGCTTGATCACCGGCTCTACCACTTCCGCCTGGCCTACAGCGGCTGGTGTTATGTCCGGGTGGTGCTCGGTGGCGAGAGCTACCCGGCGCTGGCTGAAGGCCTGACCCGTGCGCTGGAGCGGCTTGGCGGTGTCCCCGCGGAGCACCGCACCGACAGCTTGTCGGCGGCCTTCCGCAACCTCGGCCGGGAGGCGGAAGCCGACCTCACCGAGCGTTATGCTGCCCTGTGCGCTCACTACGGCATGACGGCCACCCGTAATAACCCGGGGCGCGGCCATGAAAACGCCAGCATCGAGTCGCCGCATGGCCACTTCAAGCGGCGCCTGCAACAGCGCCTGACGCTGCGCGGCTCCCAGGACTTCGCTAGCCTCGATGACTACCAGGCCTTCCTCGATGAGGTGACCACCGCGATCAACCGCCGCAACGCGGCCCGGATCACCGTCGAGCGTGGCGCGCTGCAGCCACTGCCCAGCCGGCCCGGTACCGACTACAGCGAGGTGACGGTGCGCGTCACTACCTCCAGCACCATCCAGGTGCGCAAGGTGCTCTACTCGGTGCCGTCCCGGCTGATCGGCGAGAACCTGCGGGTGCACCTTTACGATGATCGCTTGGTGCTGCATCACGCACAGCAAGCATTGCTGACGCTGAGGCGGCTGCATGCCACGCCGGAAAGCGGCCGGTTGCGGGTCATCGATTACCGCCATGTGATCGGCTGGCTGGTCCGCAAGCCCCGGGCGCTGGCGGGGCTGACGTTCCGCGACGACCTGCTGCCGAGTGCGGAGTGGCGCGAGCTGTACGCCCGGCTGACCGCCGCCTTGCCGGTCGCCGAGGCCTGCAAGCGCATCGTTGGCGCTCTGGCGTTGGCCGCCGAGCAGGACCAGGCCGAGGCGATCGCCAGTTACTGGCTGAGCGCCCTGGCGCGCGGGAAGAGCCCGACGCTGGCCGAGCTCCAGGCCCGCTTCGCCGCCACGCCGAGCGCCACGCTGGTTTTCCCCCAGGTGACTCAGCATGACATCGCCAGCTACAACCATCTGGTGCCCAGCGTGCCGACCACAGAGGTGTGCTGCCATGCCTGATGCCCAGACCCTGCCGCTGCTACTGCGACAGCTCCGCCTGCCCACCATGGCCGCCTGCTGGCCCCAGCTGGAAACCCGCGCCCGAGCCGAAAACTGGAGCCTGCCACAAACACTGGCCGCCCTATGCGAGCACGAGCTGGCCGAGCGTGAGCGACGCCGGCTGGCCCGGCACCTCAAGGAGGCCCGGCTGCCGGTGGGCAAGACGCTGGAGTCCTTCGAGTTCGACGCCATCGCGGCCGAGCAGCGCCGGCAACTGAGCGCCTTGGCCGGCGACACGCAGTGGGTCGACCAGGCTCACAACCTGCTGCTGTTTGGGCCCTCCGGCGTCGGCAAGAGCCACGTGGCGGCCGGGCTCGGGCATACGCTGGTCGACCAGGGTTACCGGGTGCGCTACGCCACCGCCTCAAGCCTGGTCCAGGAGCTCCAGGCTGCCAAGCAGGCACTGCGCCTGAGCGACGCCCTGATCAAGCTCGACAAGTACGCCGTGCTGGTGATCGACGATATCGGCTACGTCCAACGCAGCGAGGCCGAGACGTCAGTGCTGTTCGAGCTGATCGCCCATCGCTACGAGTCGGCCAGCCTGATCATCACCGCCAACCAACCGTTCAGCGCCTGGGACAGCATCTTCCCCGACAGCATGATGGCGGTGGCCGCCATCGACCGGTTGGTGCACCACGCCACGCTGATGGAGCTGAGCGGGGAAAGCTACCGTAAGCGTGCTTATCAACGTCAATTACAAGGAGGAAAAGCCGGGTCGTCAGACTGACGACAATTACCCCACCCAACCGGCCATTTTAATTGTCGCCAAGCGGCCAAAGTAGTTGACGTCGCATAGCCTGGCGGCCATCGTCGAGCCGCTGATCGGCATATTGCGCCAGGAAGGTGGCCAGCTCAGCCTCGACAGCCTTGGCAATCAGGTCACGGGCGCCTTGGCGCAGCAGCTCATGCAGCGGGTCAGCGACCTGGGGTTCTAGTTGTGAAAGAGCCCGGAGGGTAGAATCGGTCATGGCGTATCCACTCTGTTGGTTGAGATCTTGGTCGTGATCAATCAACAGGATACGCCACCCTTCCTACCTCCTCCCATACACCAGACTTGAGCTTAACTCCGCCTGGCCGATAAACATCAATATCATATGGGAAAAGGCGGCCAGCCCTCCCAGCATGGTGGCAACCATCTCACTTACCGCTTTAAGGACGCGCAATGCCCCAGTGTGCCCGAGGACCCCACCGCTGTGCCCGCTGCGATGGGCCACTGCCATTCGACTTCACCATGGCGTTTCAGCCTATCATCGACCTCGCCAGCGCTCGAGTGACCACGTTTGAAGCCTTGGTGCGAGGCCCGGGAGATGAATCCGCCTGGAGCGTAATCTCTCAAGTGACCGATGAGCTGATGTATCGCTTTGACCAAGCATGTCGCGTGAAGGCCATCGAGATCGCCAGCCGGCTGGGCATGCGCGAGCGACTGTCGATCAATTTTTTGCCCAACGCTGTGTACGAACCGGAAGCATGCATCCAGGCAACGCTGGAGGTATCAGAAAAGGTTGGCTGGCCCACCGAAAGGCTAGTCTTCGAATTCACTGAAACCGAACGAGTAACTGATCAGGCGCACCTCAAGCACATCATCGACAGCTACCGCGAGATGGGCTTTACCACCGCGCTGGACGATTTCGGCAATGGCTACGCCAACCTCGACCTGCTCACCGTGCTAGAGCCAGACAAGATAAAGGTGGATCGTGAACTGGTCATGGGATGCGATCAGGATCCGCGGCGTCAGGCGCTGCTACACGCAGTGCGCGGGTTGGCAACGGAGCTGGACATCGAGCTAATCGCCGAAGGCGTCGAAACCCATGGTGAAGCACTCTGGCTGGGCCGCAACGGCATTACTCGCCAGCAAGGCTTCTTTTACGCCAGACCGGCATTCGAATCACTGGGAGAGGACCTGACCCCACGACTGGAGGCCTTGCGCCAGGAACTTAAAGCCATTCCTTGATATGCCCTTCTCGCACCTCGGTCGAAACATCCAGAAACGCCTTGAGCCGCTCGAGCGGCATCGGCCTGGCGAGCAGGAATCCCTGGAAGACGTCGCAGCCATGCTCTTTCACCAACCGATGCTGGGTTGGTGTCTCGATCCCTTCGGCCACCACCTTAAGCCCTAAGTGGTGAGCCATGGAAACGATCCCCAGGGTAATGGCAGAGTCACGGTCGTTGCGCTCGATCTCGCGAATGAAACTGCGATCGATCTTTACCGTGTCGATGGGCAGGTTCTTCAGGTAACTGAAACTCGAATAGCCGGTGCCGAAGTCATCAATGGCCACGCGAATGCCCATCCCTCGCAGCGCATCGAGGGTATCGATGGTGCTATCGGTATTGTTCATCAGCACGCCCTCGGTGAGCTCAAGGGTCAATTGACGGGGCGGTAGTCCGGTCTCCCGCAGTGTCTCGCGCAGGGTGGTGAGGAAGTTGCCGCGATGGAACTGCAGCGGGGAGAGGTTCACCGACACCCCCAGCGAGGTCAGACCTTCTCGGCGCAGTGTCTCCATATCCCGGCAGGCGCGCGATAATACCCAGCGACTGATCGGCATAATCTGGCCAGTCTGCTCAGCGAAAGGGATGAAGGTCGCCGGCGAGATGTTGCCCCGATCGGGGTGTTGCCAGCGCAGCAGGGCCTCCAGGCCGACAACCTCGCCATCACGGCCGAACAGCGGCTGGTAATGAAGCTCAAAGGCTTCTGTCTCGATGGCTTCCTGCAACTCGTTGCGCAGCGCCACCCGTTCGCCAACCCGCGCCGTGATCTCTGGGGTGAACCACTGGTAAGCATTGCGTCCCTGCTGCTTAGCCCGATACATGGCCATGTCTGCCTGCTGGATCAGCTCCATGGGCGGCGTGCCGTCATCAGCGCTGACGGCGATGCCGATGCTGGCAGTCAGGTGCAACTCGTGCCCCTCTATCCGGTAAGGACGCGCCACCAACTCCAGCAGCCGCTCGGCCACCTCCAAGGCCTGCTCTTCCTCCTTGAGGCCATTGAGCAGGATCACAAATTCGTCTCCCCCGAAGCGCGCCAGGGTGTCGCCTCGTCGCAGCACCTGAGTCAGCCGCTGTGCCAGCTGCTGGAGCAGGCGGTCCCCGATGGCATGCCCCAGGCTGTCGTTGATCGGCTTGAACTCGTCGAGGTCGATGAACATCACTCCCAAACGAGTCCCCTGGCGTGCCGCCAGCGCCAGGTCATGTGCCAACCGGTCCTCAAGCATGGCTCGATTGCCAAGTCCAGTCAGCGCATCGTGGCTGGCATGGTAGGCCAGTTGCGCCTCGTAGGCCTTGTGTTCAGAGATGTCGTGCTGGATACCGACGTAGTGGGTCACCTGGCCGGCGTCATTGAGGATGGGCGAGATATACAAGTCGTTCCAGAACGCCTGGCCATCCTTACGGTAGTTGCGCAGGGTGACGTGCACCTCCTGTTCTGCGGCAAGCTGGTCTCGCAGCTGCTGCAGTGCCTGGGGGTCGGTCTCAGGCCCCTGGAGGAAACGGCAGTTACTCCCCAGCACCTCATTCCGCTGATATCCAGTCATCTCAAGAAAAGCCGAGTTGACATACGTCACCGGCATATCCGGGCGGCGCGCATCGGCGATCACAACACCGTTAACACTGGCCTCGATTCCCCGCTCCAGAATACGCAGGCGCATCTCGTTCTCCTGGCGCTCAGTGACATCCTTGGCGATGCCGTAGACCCCCTGGATACGCTCCTCCACTACGATGGGGAGGTTGGTCATATCCAGGCGCCGGGGCTCCCCGTCACGATTGAACACTTCCAGCTCGTAGCGGCAAGGCTCACCGCGCAGGGAGCGTTCGAAGTGTGACTGGATGCGCGGCAGGTCATCGCTATGCACGAAGCGGGAGAAGTGACCGTCAATGATCTCATCGAGTGCGAAGCCAGTTACCGCTTCGCAGTGCGGGTTGGCAGTGGCGAAGCGCCCCTGAAGATCCAGCGAGAAGACCGCATCAGGATGATAGGCGAACAGAGAGCGATAGCGCTGCTCACTCTCGCGCAGAGAGCGACGATCCTGATCCCGCTCGACGGCCAAGGCGACGATATCCACCGCCTGTCGCATCTGCTCGAGTTCCGCCAGGGTAGGCCGTGCATGCTCTGGGGAGTAGACAGCAAAAGTGCCGAGCAGGCGGGTATCACTGGAAATGATCGGGTAAGACCAGCAAGCGAGCAGCGCGTTCTCCCTGACCAGCTCTTGATATCCCTCCCAGGCGGGGTCATTGGGCAGATCATCACATACCACCACCTCACGCCGGTGGGCGGCGCTGCCGCATGCCCCGATGCCCTCTCCGATGGCAATTCGCCAGATCTTTTGGCGGTAAGCTTCGGGCAGCTTGCGGCCGGCAGCAAGGCGAAGATATTTCCCCTCGCGATCGGCCAGCATGATGGTGGAACAGAGACGCCCGGGCAACTGCTCTTCAAGCATGCGGCAGACAGCCTCTAGCGTCTCCTCGAGAGGCGCCTCCTCTGCGATACGTGCCTGGATTTCCTGCTGCTGCAATAAGTGGCGGCGCGAGCGATCGAGGTCCCGAGAACGCTCAGCACTCAACCGCACCAGCCCCAGGCTCAGGGCCAGCAGGTAGCTCAACGTCAGACCACCGAGGCCAATCAATGCCGGCATGCCCACCACACGTGGCCAAGACGAATGGGAAGCCGGGTGAATCGACGGGCTGAGCATCAACCCCCCGGGGAGGCCAATATGGCGAGTCACCAGGCGCGGCGACTGATCAAGTGGCTGTGGAGTGACCCCGGGGGCAGCGAGCTGAAGGATCGTGTCGCCCTGGCGACGCAGCGCTACTTGAAACTCCCCCAATGGCACGCGCAGCTCGCGCTCAAGCAAGGTGGCCATGTCCATAACGGCGAGCAACTGCTGTCCATGGCGAGGTACGGCGATCACAACCAGAGCCAGCATGGGATGCTCAAGATCCGGCACCATCATTCGCGGCTGTTCAAATGGCAGTGCAATCCACTCCTGAACCTCCGTGTCGCGCACCTGCCGAGACAGCCAAGACTCATCCTGAAAGTCCCGCCCTCGCGTCCAACGCCAGTTGCCACCGCCATCCACCAGGCCGAAGGCACGCGCGCTGGGAAGATCGCGCAGCTGGCCGGCAAGATCCTCGTCGATCACGCCCTGATCGAGTCCGCTCGGGGCGGCATTGAGACGCTCGGCAAGGCGTCGAAGCAGCTGCAGCCGCGAGCTCATTACCTGCTCGGCATTGAGCCGGATATTGTCGAACACGAACTCGGCGCGCGCGTTTATACGCGCCTGCTGCTGCCAGCTGAGTAGGTACCAGGCGGCGCTGCTGATACCCACCCCCAATAGGCAGGCTACGATAGCCGTCCGCCCCAGTGGTGGGGTGCCGTTCATGGAGCGCAGACTCGCCGCCAGCATCGCCGCCCCGAATAGCAGCGCGAAGAGTGCCACCAAAAGAGGTGAGGAGCTATCGTGGCTGATAGTGCTTATCTCGCTGGCACCGGGAAGCCACCACAGAAGCAGGGCTCCGACACCGACCAGCAACATACCAACCAGGCGCCACAGGCGCCTCAGTACCCGCAGCGAACTACCCAGTATCAGGCACAGCGAGATCACCAGAAGCAATGAAGCCCCCAATGAACTGAGGCTGCTCCCTTCCCAGCCCCAAGCAGCTGAGGCCGAGTTGCCCACCATCCCGTTATGCAGCACCGCGAAGAGCGCCACCACCCCCAGCAGGATGCCGGCACCACCTCGCAGCCGGGGCTGACGCAGCAGCACGCCCAGCAGCCCCACGCCGGCGGAGAGCGCCGCCATCGCGGCATCTACGGCCAGCAGTACCTGCCCCGCGGCCGTCGCGACATTGGCAAGCAGCGCAGCAAGCCCCATCAGCATGCAAGTGGCCGACACCATCATCAGCCAGGTGTCCAGGGCAAGGTCACGAGTCTTGAAAGGCATGCTTCACGTCCATGTCATTGTTTTCACCAATGGTGCAACGACTCGCCCCGCAACGCCACATTGCGCCCTCCTCCATTAGCCGCAAGCAGTCACCGCGGGAGGGTCCCAAGATGGCGTCAACACGGGATCACAGAGTGACGCGATGCAGCCGGTTCTTGCCACGGCGCTTGGCCTCATACATGGCCTGATCCGCCTGGCGCAGCAGCTGGTCAGCATCCACCTCCTCACTTCCCGAACCCGGCCGGTAGCAGGCGAGCCCGAGGCTGGCCGACACCTGAACCCGTTCGCCGGCCAGCTCCAGAGGGGCATCGATGCTCTCCAAGAGGCGCTTGGCCACCAGTTCCCCTTCCTCAGGCGTGACCAAGTCCACCAGCACCGCGACGAACTCGTCCCCACCCAGACGCGCCAGGGTGTCGTAGGCACGTAGCACGCCACCCATGCGTGCCGAGAGGGCCACCAGCAGCTGGTCCCCGACATCATGCCCCAGCGAGTCGTTGACGGCCTTGAAGCCGTCGAGGTCGATAAAGACCAGGCCGAGCCAGGTCCCACGCCGGTCGACCTGGGCTTGGGCCTGACGCAGCCGGTCGGAGAGCAGCAGGCGATTCGGCAACCCGGTCAGGGCATCGTGCTGTGCCGCCTGCTGCAGCTCACGCTGGTGCCGCTTCAGCTGGGTAATATCCACCAGCAGGCCGACGTAGCGCTGTACCTGGCCGTGAGGGTCGAGCACTGGGCTCAGGGTCAGGCGCAGCGGCTTGATGGTGCCGTCACGGCAACGCCCTTCCATTTCCCCTTCCCAGTGGCCCTGCTCCATCAGCACCTGCCGCATCTTCAACAGGAAGTCGTTGCCATGGTCCTGTGCGGCCAGCATCAGAGCACTGTGGCCAAGCACTTCCTCGCTCGGATAGCCGGTGATGCGCTCAAAGGCGCGATTGACGTCCACCACGGTGCCACCCGGCGAGGTGATCATGATGCCCTCATGGGAGTGAGTGAAGACGCTCGCCGCCAATCTCAGACGCCGATGCTGGGCCTTGAGCTGACGGTTGCCACGCGCCAGAAGCAGCAACAGCAGCGCCACAATCAGGGCGGAGCCAACGGCCACCAGCAACGCGGGACGGAAACGATGCACCACATCACGCCAGGTAAAGGCCGGCACCTGCTCAAAGGGCGGCAGCCTCAAGGTGCGAGCCAGGTTCTCGACCGGCAGGTAGTCCTGGGGCGGCGCGAAGCCTGCCAGTAGCGCCGCCTGGGCGGCCGGTTGGTCCGGTGACAGCGAGAAGAGCGCCACTGCCACCTGACGCATGGTTTCGGCCGGCACATGTGGCAGGGCGATGAAGGGCCACTCGGGGTAAAGGCGCGTCGAGACAGCGAAGGGGAATCCGGCGAAGTGCTGCGGATGAATCACCTTGAGCCGGGAGGGGTCCAACCGCCCCTCCGTTTGCATGCGCTCGATGATACCGGTACGCACGAAGCCCACGTCGACCCGCTCTTCCAGCAACGCTGAGACCACCGCATCGTGGCTGCCCAGTTCGACCAGGTCGTCCTGGTCATCGAGGGGAACACCCGCCTGATGCAGCTCGTAGGCGTGGACCTGGTAGCCTCCAAGAAACCGTTTGCCCGGGATACCGATGCGCAAGCCAGCCACCTCCTGAAGACTGGTGGGCGCCCCCTCCTCGGCGCGGGCCAGGATTACGCCTCCCAGCGCCGTCACCGCCTCCCCCTGCTCACGGCTGATGAGGGTCGCCAGGGCACCGGTCAGGCTGTTGCGACTCCGCAGCCCCATGAAGTGTGCCGGATTGGTCATCAGCAGATCCAGCTGCCGGTGGGCGATGGCCTGGTCGATCTCATCCAGGGTGAGTACCCGCAGCTCGACGCTGGCATGGGGGATTGCCTCGCCAAGATAGTCGGCGAGCGGCTGATAACGCGCCTCTATCACCTCCACGGGGCGGTAGGCGAAGACACCCAGCGTCAGGTCGTGATCCGCAGAGGCGACAACCGGCATCAGCCAGGCCACAAGGGGCAGCAACCAGCGGAAACTCACGGTAACACCGCGCGGGTCGGGAGGAAGTCGCTGCGCACCAGGTGCTCAAGGCTGACCGGAGCCTCCAGTAGTGACCAGGTCCCCATGATCTCGGCCAACTTCTCCGCCGCCTTGGCCACGCCCCCTTCCGGCGCCAGGTAACGATGATTGGTGGCCACGTTGGGCAGTTCCATGCCCGCATAGGAGGCCCTTACCTCCTCGAAGGAGAGGCCGCGCCAGGCACCGATGCGCCGGAAGGCATCTTCGCGAAACATACGCAGATGGGAAAGCCCACGGAAGTGAGACGCCACCAGGTCGGTGAGCGGCCTTTCGCGCCAGTTCAGGCGGTCCTCCCTGACCGCCAGCACGTCCAGGATCAGCTCGGGAAACTCGCTGCTGTCGTAGAGGAGCTCGGCCCCCAGTCGCGCCAGGCGGCTGGCAGTGGGTTCATAGGTCACGGCAACATCAATCTCGCCTCGCTGCCATGCCATTACCTGTCGATCTGGCGGAATATCCAGCAGGGTGACCTCGGCGGGCGACAGTGCCGCGGCTTCAAGCAGTTTGGCGAGCACCAGGCTGCCCACGGCGGTCTGCTCCACAGCAATCCGGGCTCCTTTGAGGTCGCCGAGCGTGGCAAGCGGCCCCCGCGCCATCACCTGATCCGCCCCCACCGAGTCGTTGAAGACCAGTACCGCCTGCAGAGGCAGTCCGGCGGCCCGAGCCTTGATGACTTCGTCAAGGGTCAACGCCGCCCCGTCGAGGGAGCCGTCTTCGAGCCCACGCAAGGAATCACCCGCGTTACGCCCTTCCACCAGGCGAACGGAGGTCGGTACCCAGCCGAACGCCTGGGCAAGATAGAGGGGCTCGTAGCCGGGCCAGGGGTGCAGGCCGATCGTCATCGCTCGACTCGGCCGACAACCTACCAGCCCAGCGGGTGCCGCCATCAGGCACCCCAGCAGGGAAAGGACATCGCGACGGTGCATGGCAAGGCGTCGATATAGAGGATTAGTCAGGCAGAATGCCAGGCGACCCGCGCGGTGTATATAAGCCCAAGCCGAAGGTCGCGTAAGCATTGACTTCGCTCAAAGCAATGGGGGAGTCACGCAAGCCCGCATCACCCCAGTCGCCGGATGGCGCTGAGGCGCCCGGTATCACTGAAGGTCAACCGGAAGGTACCGTGCACCCCATCCCGTGTCACTACACGGCGCAGCGCCTCGGCGGGGAACACCACGCGACGTCCGTCGAGGCTGCGGGTATGCACCTGACCTACCCGGCCTTCATAGTGGGCCAGGCAGGCCTCGTAGCTGAGTTCGATGACCACGTCGATGCTGGGCATGGCAGGGCGGGTTGCGGCAGGAGCTGGGCTTGGCAATACTCTAACAGAAACGAGGCCCGGCCAGCGGGCGCCATCGCCGAGGTGATTCATGTTCGCGACAACAGTAGTAGGCCCGGTGCCGCTGCAGACCGGAGCACAACCCCAGCTCCAGACCTCTCAGCCAACGACCGATCCGGCGGAAGCCACCGCCGACAACAGCGCCAGGAACGCCACCGAGCAGAGCGCCCAGGCCCGCGATACCGAACGCACGCGTCGTCCCACCGAAAGCGAAGCGGCCACCAAGCCAAATGGCGAGGCCTTGAGCGAGACGGAGCTGCGCCAGGTCGAACAGATGAAAGTCACCGACCAGGAGATCCGCCGCCACGAGCTGGCCCACCAAGTTGCCGGCGGCGCCTATACCGGAGCACCCAGTTACTCCTTCGAGCGCGGCCCGGACGGCAACCGCTACGTGGTCGCCGGCGAGGTGCCCATCGATTACGGCCCCGTGCAAGGCGACCCGCGCGCCACAATGGACAAGATGCAGCAGGTGATCGCCGCCGCCCTGGCCCCCGCCGACCCCTCACCCAAGGACCATCAGGTCGCCGCCCGTGCCCGCGGCTACATGATGGCGGCCCAGCTGGAACTGGCGCAGCAGCAGAGCGAGATGGACGGTGCCCGCGAAGGGGCCCCCACCCCAAGTGAGAGCAGCGAGCCACGCAGCGCATCGGTCGAGGCCAGCGACCGCATCGATGCCGCCCGGGCACCTGCCGACCTGGCCCTCAGCCGCTACGACATCATCGCGCGTACCGCAAGCAGCGGCGCCCAGGAGGCCCTGCGCAGCCTCGCCTAACGCCGCTGCGGCACTTCGTCGAGCTGAGACGACAGCGTCTTCGCCTGGACCTCCAGATAGTCGGCATAGGCGTCGGGGCCGCGAAAATCGACCCGCGTCCCATGCTCGCTCTCCAGGCGGTGAACTAGCCCCGGCTGCGACAGCACTCGGCGCAGGGCGCCGAGCCAGGGGTCCAGTGCCTCGCGCGGGGTGCCCGGTGGCGCGAACAGGCCGCGGTCGGTGGTGTTGACGACATCGAACCCCTGCTCACGCAGGGTCGGCACCTCAGGCAGTGCCGACAGCCGCCGATCATCCGCCACCCCCAGCGGCACCAGTGCCCCGTGATCGAAGAGCCGCCTGCCGGCCGGCAGGTTGAGCATGGCCAGGTCAATCTCGCCGCCCAGCAGCGCCGCCACCTGGGAGCCGGTATCGGGATAGCCGACCCAGGTCAGCGCCTCCTGCGACAGCCCCGCCGCCTGGAGGAACTGCCGCCAGAAGAAGGCATCGGTGGAGTCGGGTATCATGCCGACCCTGAGGACGGCGTCCTCTGCCCGCAGACGAGCGACCAGTTCGGTCGCCGAGGATACTCCGACCTGGCGACGTGCTGCCGGGATGTTCACCGTCCGCGTCAGCAGCGCCATCGGCGTGAATGCCTCATGGGAGAGAGACGAGCGACCACTGAGCCGAGCAAGGATCAGGGTCTGGTGGCTGCCGAGCAGTGTGCGGCCGTCCGGGGGTGCCTCCTTAACCAGCAACGCGCCACGCATCCCGCTATGACCCGGTTGGTTGTCGTAGCGGATCGAACTCCCCAGCTCGCGTTCCAGCGCCCTACCCACCTCACGAAATAGCACGTCGCTGGCGCCACCCGGGCCAAAGGGCACTACTAGCCGCATTGCAGGATCGCTCGCCTGAGCGACGCCGCCGAGGGTAAGACAAAAAAGCCAACACCCTGCCAGCCAGCGAAGCCCTCTCCATCCGGGCATGGCGACTTCCTCATATCGAACCGAAACTCACAGACTTATGTCAGGGGGCGTGGAAAGCAAGCGTTTAAGATAATCACCCTACGGCCGATTATTAAGTCAACAGCGCCAACTACGACAACAACGGCGGTATCGCTCATGCTCGCACGGCTCAATCGCATCAACGTGAAGTACACCCTCGCCTTCATCGGCGTGGCCCTCTCGCTGCTTATCGTCTTCGCCGCCAGCACCTTACTGGTGGGCTCCATCAAGCAGCGGATGACCGAATTCAGCGGCGCATTCAACCCGGCGATATCGGCGGTACTCAACGCCGACCGCGACCTCTATCAGGCACGCCTGGCCGAGCTGGCGGTGCTCGACGCGCTCCCCGGCAGCGAGGCCGCCGGGGCCTGGCGCAAGGAGCATCAAGAGAACGCCGACCAGGCGCGGGAGCGCATGCACGCCTTCCTCGAGCGACTGGCCGACTACCCGGCGATCACCGAACCGCTGGGTGACTTCGAGGCACGCTTCGTGACCTGGCTCGAAGCCTCCTCCCGGGTCTTCACCCTGCACGCCCAGGGTAACCTCGAGGCGGCCCAGGCCCAGCTTGATGGCGACGCCACCGAGGCTTTCGACGCCCTGCGCGAGCTCTACAACCTCGCCGGCGAGCGCGCCGACGAGGTCGGGCTGGCGCTGGAGGAGCGCACCCTGGTGGAGGTGGCCATGCAGCAGCGCTGGCTCGCCGGTTTCGCCGTGGTGGTGTTCCTGCTGGCCCTGGCGCTGGCCCTGGTCGGCCCCAACCTGATGTCGCGGGCCATTCGCCAGGTCAGCGCGCGGATCCGCGACATCACCGAGGGCGAAGGCGACCTCACCGCGCGCATCCAGAGCCGCCGCGGCGACGAGATCGGCGAGCTGGCCCGCGAGTTCAACGCCTTCATCGAGCGCATGGACCGCAGCTTCCAGGCGGTTCGCCACAGCGCCGAGACGGTGGGCCAGGCGTCCACCCAGATCGCCGGCGGCAGCGAGGATCTTGCCTCGCGCACCGAGCAGCAGGCCTCAGCGCTGCAGCAGACCGCCTCAAGCATGGAGGAAATGTCCTCCATCGTGACCCAGAACAGCGACACCGCCCGCCACGCCGACGACGTCTCCAGCGAGGCCACCGAGAAGGCGGAGCTCGGCATTCGGGAGGTCAAGCATCTGGCAGAGATGATGCAATCTCTAGATGTGAGCTCACGGCGGGTCGGCGAGATCATCGGGGTGATCGACTCCATCGCTTTCCAGACCAACATCCTGGCCCTCAACGCCTCGGTGGAGGCGGCGCGCGCCGGCGAGCACGGCCGCGGCTTCGCCGTGGTGGCAAGCGAGGTACGCACCCTGGCCAGCCGCAGCGCCCAGTCGGCCCAGGAGATCCGCGGCATGATCGAGGAGATCACCTCCGGCATCGCCGGCGGCGTCAAGCAGACCACCCGCAGCCGCGAGAGCATCGAAGCCACGGTCACCGGCATCCGCCAGGTGTCGGGGCTGATGAACGAGATCGCCCTGGCCGTGAAGGAGCAGGAGTCGGGAATCCAGCAGGTCGGCACCGCGGTCACCCAGATGGATAGCGCCACCCAGCAGAACGTCAGGCTGGTCAGCGATACCTCCCATGCCGCCGCCGAGATGCAGGCCGCCGCCCGCCGGCTACTGGAGATGGTCACCGCCTTCAAGCTGAGCGAGACGGCCACGATGTCTGCCGAGGACGATAGCGAGGAGACGCCGCAGCCTCAGGTGGAGGCGCGTGACGAGCCGGCCTGGGAAAGCGCCACGGCAGGTGTCTGAAGAGCAGGCCGCCATCAGGCAAGCCAGCACACAGGTGAGGAGATTCGAGGAGTGAGACGATGCAGGAGATGAGCTGGTGGGCCAGGCTGCTGCTGGGACTGTCAATCGCCCTGGCAGTGGCCGCCGTGGCTCTGTTCTTCAGGCTTCGCGGCCAGAAGGAGGAACCCAACGACCAGGAGCCCGCCCCTGCGGCGCCAACGAAACCCGCGACGTTACAGGATGACACCAGGGTTGCGGAAGCCAACCACCAGGCCAGGCTAAGGGAGGCCTCTCAGTCGCTGCAGCAATGCTGGTTCGTGGTCTTCGACACACCCTCGGCCGAAACCAACTGCCGACTCGCCGCCTTGCTCAAGGAACGCAACGCTCTTTATGACACCGAGCTTGGCGTTTATTACATCACCTCAGCAAGCGCCAGATACCAGCTGACTATTGCCCACTCCAGCTCGCCTGGGCGCCTGCCGCCCTTGCACCAGGACGCGGCAACCGAGGTCGACGGCATCTCGGTGCTGATCAAGTTCCTCAACAAGCGCAGCGTGGCCCGACACCCCGACACCTTCGTCGACGTGGTGCTGGCCGCACAGGGGATCGGCGGGCGGATCCTCGACGGCGAACGACGCCCCCTCTCGGTGGAAGCCTTCCGGCAACGGTTCGCCGTGATGTCGGCGTCTTGAGCTTTCGGGCCGCAGAGCCCAAGCTCCCTGGCAACACGACATGTCGACTCACGGAGCCCCGATGGCCGATATCCGCCACCTGTTGAACGTCACCGAGCACGGTCGTGGCGAGACCCCACTGCTGCTGATTCACGGCTTTGGCTGCGACCAGACCGCCTGGCGGCGGCTGCTTCCCTTCCTGGAGGCCGACTACCGCCTGATCCTGTTGGACCTGGCCGGTTTCGGCTGCGCCGCACCCGAAGTCTTCGACCCCGAACGCCACGCCACTCCGGCCGGCCACGCCGAGGACATCGTCGCCCTGTGCGATGCGCTCTCGCTTGAGGGTGCGATGATGCTCGGCCACTCCATCGGCGGCACCATCGGCATGCTCGCCTCGATCGCGCGTCCCAATGCCTTCCGCCGCCTGGTGATGGTATGCAGCTCGGCACGCTACCTGGATGACCCGCCCGACTACCGTGGCGGCTACAGCCACGAGCAGCTCGACGGGCTGATGCAGCTGATGGAGCAGAACTACCTGGACTGGGCTGGCACCCTCTCGAAGGTGGCGCTGGGCGATGCCGCCACCGCCAACCGAGAACACGACCTGCGCGAGCGCTTCCTGGCGGTGGAGCCGCAGGTGCTGCGCCCGTTGGCGCGTAGCATCTTCCTGGGCGACACCCGTCGCCACCTGGCCGAAGTCAGCGTGCCCAGCCTGATCGTGCAAACCGCGCGGGACGCCATCGTGCCACTGGAAGCCGCCGAGTACCTGCAGACCCACCTGCCCGAGAGTGAGCTGGCGGTGATGGAGAGCGCCGGCCACTACCCGCAACTCACCGACCCCGAACTGCTGGCCCGGACGCTGCAGGGACAGATCACTACCCGAGTGGACCGTCCTTGATGGGGATTCAGGCAGTCGACCTGGCCCGCTGGTGGCACCTCGCGCCCTTCGGCCAGGTGGTGATCGACGAGCAGGGGGTGATCCTGCAGGTCAACCGGACGCTAGGCGACTGGCTGGGCATGCCCATGCGCCGCCTGATTGACCAGCCAGCCAGCGAACTCTTCACCCCGGAGGCGCGTATGCTCTATTTAGGGCTGCTGGCCTACCGGGTGGCCGAACACGGCGAGGCCGGGGAGGTACACCTGACGCTACGGGTCAAGGAGGGCGAGCCCATGCCGGTGCTGTGCAGCGCCCGCCTCATACTGCACCAAGGTGCCAACCTCACCCTGCTCTCGATGCTCTCTATCGCGCGCAAGGACCGCCTGGAGCGGGAACTGCTCGAGGCCCGTCAGGCGACCCAGCGCGCCCTGGCCGAGAAGAGCGCGGCTCTGGCCGAACTCGAGGCCCTGCACGACACCCTGAGCACCCAGCGGGCGGCCTTGGAACAGGCGAACCAGCGATTGGGCCAGGAGGCGCTCAGCGATGCCCTCACCGGGCTGCCAAACCGGCGCCGCTTTGACCAAGTGCTGGACCAGGCGCTGGACCAGCGGCTCAAGGAGGCACCGCTTGTCGGGGATTTCACCCCTTTCAGTGTGGCGATGCTCGACATCGACCACTTCAAGCCGGTCAACGACCGCCACGGTCACGCCGCCGGCGACCGCGTCCTGCAGCGCCTGGGTGAGCTGCTCACCTGCAAAATACGTGGCGACGACCTCGCCGCACGCATCGGCGGCGAAGAGTTCGGCCTGCTGATGCCGGGAACCGACGGCAGTGCGGCTCGCTGCGCCCTGGAGCGGCTGCGTCGAGCCGTGGAGGCACGTCCTCTCGAGGGGCTGGCGATCACCCTAAGTATCGGGGTGACCCAGTATCGCGCCGGCGACACCCGTGAGACCCTGATGCAACGCGCCGACGACGCCCTTTATGCGGCGAAGCACGCGGGTCGCAACCGCATCGTCAGTGACTGACCGGGAGCCCACCATGCACGCCAGGACGGCCGCACCCCCTCGCGATGAGAGCAACCTGCCCTACCGCATTCGCGATGTGGCCCTGGACATCGGCCTGCTGATGATCGCCGCTACCTTCACCCTGCTCGGCGGCGCCGGGCTCGGCGCCCACTTGCTGGGCGTGGCCTATCCCCTGAGCGGCCTGATGGTGGCCGATGCCGCCCTCGCCGGCTTGCTGGGCGGACTCTGCCTGTTGGGCTGGCTTTATAAGGCACCTTGGCTGCGCCTCGTCGCGGCCCTGCCGCTGGTCGCCTTCACCCTCTACACCCTGGTTCATAACGCCTGGGCCGGAGGGCCCTGGCAGGGAAGTTCCTGGGTGACGGGCGGGTCGCGCATCTTGTCAGTCGCCGCTTTCCTGCTGATGCTGGTCGCCCTTTGCAGCCTAGCGGGGATGGCGAGCCGATGGCGACGGCTGCTATGGGTAGCCAGCGGTGCGCTGGCGCTGCTCGCCGGGGGCCTGTCCCTGGTGATGATGCTGCTTCCCGCCAGCCGCACTGGCTGGGGTGCCGGCTTCGTCTCGGCACCAATGCTCGCCACCCTTTACGCCCTGCTTGGCGGTATCGCCTTGATGGGGGCGGCCGTGCGTGGCCCGCGGGCGATGCTGCCTGTGGGCCGGCTGACCCAGCTCACCGCCGTGGCCGGCGTGCTGGTGAGTTGCCTGGCGTGGTATGTGCTGACCTGGAACGCCCAGACCACCATCCAGCGCCAGGCCTCCACGCTGCTGGATAACGTCGAGCTCAACGCGCGCCGCACCATGACCGCCCAGCTGGAGCTGATCCAGCGCCTGGCCTGGCGCCAGGGCCAGGAACCCGCCTTCTTCGCCGATCGGCTACGGGGGCATGACGTCGACAGCTACTTCCGCCATGCCCCCTACTTGGAGGCGCTGGTGCTGATGGACCCGCGAGGGCGGATCGTCGACCTGCGCGCGCCCCACCTGCTCGACCCGCGCCGCCTGCGCCATGAGATCATGCGCGCCGAGGTCGGCGACTGGCTCGCCCTACCCTGGCAGGCGCCCCATGCCATGCCGGCGCCGGACGCCCCCACGCGGCTGCTGATCGCCACCCCGGTGGATAACGAGGGGCGGCAGCTGGTCGCCCGGCTCGACCTCGCCCAGCTGCTGGCCCAGGAGCTCGGCGTGCAGATGCAGCGCTTCCGGGTCGAGGTCCGCTCCTCCCGGCCGCTGCTCGAGCTGCGCCAGCCGGGGCGCCTGCCGCCCCCCGAGACGGCACACCCACTGCCTCACCTCGGCACTCGTCTGGTCGGCCTACCGGGCGGCGGCCGGCTAACCCTCGAGGTACATCTGGACTCGCTGCCGGCCATGCTGCGCGCCGGCCTGATGCCCGGTGGTTTCGCCATCTCCGGGCTGATCCTGAGCTACCTGCTGGCCCTGAGCCTGGGCCTAGTGCGCCTGGTGCTGGGGCGTTCGCGTGAGCTGCTCGCCGCGCGACGGCGCCTGGAGGCGCAATACGACCTGGAGCAGCGCTTCCGCTCGCTCTATCTCTACCACCCGGATGGCGTCTTCTCCCTCGACCATGAGGGCCGCCTGGTGTCGGCCAACGCCACCTGCAGCGAGATCACCGGGCGGCAGAACGAGGAGGTGCTGGGTGAGCACTTCTCGGTGCTGCTGCAGCCTCAGGATACCCCGCGTCTGCAGGCGCTGTTCCAGACCACCCTGGCCGGGGAGCCTGGGCGCGTCGAACTCACCCTCACCCACCGCGACGGCGAGCTGCGTGCCCTTGACCTGACCACCCTGCCGATCATCGTCGAGGGCGAGACCCAGGGCGTCTTCGGCATCGCCAAGGACATCACCCGCCAGCGCGAGCACGAGGCCCAGATCGCCTACCAAGCCAGCCACGACCTGCTGACCGCGCTGCCCAATCGCATGCTGCTCGACGAGCGGCTTGCAGCGGCCTTCCGCGATTCACAGGAGCGCTCCCAGCCGCTGCTGGTGATGCTGCTGGATCTGGACGGCTTCAAGGCAGTGAACGACGGCCTGGGCCACGCCGTCGGCAACGCCCTGCTGGTCGCCGTCGCCGAGCGGCTGCGCGGTGTGATCGCCCCCGGCGATACCGTCGCCCGGCTGAGCGGCGACGAGTTCTGCCTGGTGTTGCCCGGCCGTAGCCATGAGACAGGTGACCATCTGGCGACCCGCCTGCTGGATGCGCTGAGCCGGCCTTACTACCTGGACGGGAATGCCGTACACATCAGCGCCAGCATCGGCATCGCCACCAGCGAAGGTGGGATCGGCCATGCCCAGGAGCTGCTACAGCAGGCCGATCTCGCCGTAAGCGGCGCCAAGCGCCAGGGGCGCAATACCTGGCAGTGGTACCGCGGCGACGGTCAGCGGATCACCGCAGAGGAAGTCCTGCTGCGCCACGACCTCTACACCGCCCTCAACAACGAGGAGTTCGTCCTGTACTACCAGCCCATCGTCGCGTCTGATGACGGCCGCGTGCGCGGCTTCGAGGCACTCATCCGCTGGCACCACCCGCATCGCGGGCTGATCTCTCCAGGTGTATTCATTCCACTGGCCGAACAGACCGGCCAGATCATCCCACTGGGGCGCTGGGTGCTGCAGCGCGCCTGCCGGGATGCCGCGGCGCTGCTCGCCGATGCGGACGCCTCGGCTACGCTGGCGGTCAACATCTCGTCGCTACAGTTCCGCCGGCCCGGCTTCCTGGAGGAGGTCGAGCAAGCCCTGGCCGTTAGCGGCCTGGCCCCCGAGCGGCTGGAGCTGGAGGTCACCGAGAGCATCCTGCTGGAGGGGGTCGCCCACGCCAGCGAGCTGATCCGGCGGCTCGGCGAGATGGGCGTGCGGGTCGCCCTGGACGACTTCGGCACCGGCTTCTCGAGCCTCAGCTACCTGCGCGATCTGCCGATCCACAAGGTCAAGCTCGACCGCGGCTTCATCCACGACATCCTCACCAACGAGCGCAACGCCGCTATCGTCCAGGGGGTGATCACCATGGCGCACCACATGGCGATGGTGGTGGTGGCGGAAGGTATCGAAACCGACGCCCAGCGCGAGGAGTTGCGTCGGCGCGGCTGCGACCTGATGCAGGGCTTCTACTTTGCACGACCGGCGCCGCTTGACGACATCACAGGACACACCCCATGACCACCCGCACCCGGGCAGCCGCGCCTTCGAAGCCTACCAGGCAGGACTGTCCAGGCGAGGATGCGAGCGCACTGGCTCGTGAAGTCAGGCATCGGAGTACGTCGCTCGGGCTTAATGGCCCGGGAAAGCGACGACGACATTGCGCCCCGCGTGCTTCGCGGCGTAGAGCGCCTCATCTGCCTCGGCCATCAATTGGCCGAGTGCGTCGGCGTCATCACGGGACTGGCGGGCCACACCGAGGCTGATGGTCATCCCGACTGACAACGGCGCGCCCTGTCCTGGCACTTTCACGCAGAAGGGGGCCTCCGCCACACGCCGGCGCAGCCTCTCGGCCAGCGACATGACCTGCCGATCCTGCATACTGGTCGCCAGGACGCCGAACTCCTCCCCACCCAGGCGTACCAGGCAGTCCTCGGGGCGTAACTCCTGTGCCAACCGATCGACCAGACACGACAGAAACGCGTCCCCCACCAGATGCCCGTAGGTGTCATTGATCCGCTTGAAGTGGTCGATATCGAGCAGGATCAGGTGGCGAGGCGAGGCGACGGGACCTTCCGCCATCCACCGGTCCAGGCCGCGCCGATTCAGCGCGCCGGTCAGCGCATCGCACTCCGAGGCGGCCTGTGCCTGCTCCTCTTCGTGCTTGCGTCTGCCGATGTCGACCAGCACCCCGGCCAACGCCACCGGTGTGCCCTGCTCGTTGTGTTCCAGCTCCGCGATGATCTCGTACCATGACCAGGTATCACGAGAAAACCGTACGCGGATATCGAGGCGAAACTGAGCATGTCCGGGAGTGTGGCGCGCCGCGCGTAACCGTGACCAGATCGCGGCACGATCCTCTGGATGCAGGCGCGCCGCCAGGCGCCTCAACGGCAAGCGAGGATAGCTCTCCGGGTAGCCCAGTGCCAACTTGAGCCCCTGGGAGCACCACACGCGTCCGTTTCGCAGGCTGACCTCCCAGACGCCGCAATCGGCGACCTTGTGGAACAGCTCCACTTGACGCGAACGATGGTTCAACTGGTAGCGATAGAGCGCCGCGGTGACCATCCGCGCCGCCGCCTCCAGCAGGTCGAGGCCCGCCCCCTCCCAGCTGACCCCACGCTCACAGTCATCGACGCCCAGCGTGCCCCACCACCGGCCATCCACGAAGATAGGGACAGTCGCCATCGATAGTGTCTCCTGACTCTCCAGGTGACGTCTGATAGGACCCTCCGGCAGCCGCGGGGTACAGAAATCATGGCGCCACCCCCTCTGACGCTCCGCCACCAGTTGCTGATACTCCGGTTCGTCACGCGAGGTAGCGAAGAGCCGACCACGATAGTAATCCAGCAACTGATAGCGTTCAGACGCGGCCCACTCGAACACGTAGTCCTGGACGACCTTGTCGAGCCGCATCTCCACCACCTGCAGAATCCAGACGCGGCTGGCACCGGTGACTGGGCCAAGCTCGGCCAGCAGCTGGCCGACCCCATCCGTCCAGTGCTCCATGGTCATCAGCGCCGTGCTTCCTCGCGTGAGCGCCGCCAGGCACGCTTCTGCGTCAAGAGGAACCGGTGCCGCCTCGGTGGGCAGCGAGGATCGCTGAGTGTTGCCATGCATGGGAAAGGCTCTGTGATAGGGGCTTGGTCTAAGCATGGTTGAACAAGTGGTCAACAACAAGGCCGAGGGCAAGACGATAGCCATCGTGGCACAGCGACCCTTGAATACGGCTGAGATCAGGGCCCGGCAGGGGCAGGCAGCAAGCCCGGCAGTGCCATGATGGCCTCTCGCGGCATCGGCCTGGCGAAGTAGAAACCTTGCAGCAAGTCACAGTGGCGGCGAATCAGATCCTGTTGCTGCTCCCGCTCCTCGATGCCCTCGGCCACCACCACCAGCTCCAGGTGGTGGGCCATGGTGATGATGCCCTGCACGATGGCGGCATTGCTGCGATTGGTGGCGATATCCTGGATGAAGGCGCGATCGAGCTTCAGCTTGTGGATCGGCAGATCGCGCAGGTAGCTAAGGCTCGAGAAGCCGGTGCCAAAGTCGTCCAGTGCGACCCGGATTCCCATCGCCTTAAGTTCGTTGATCAGAGCGATAGCTTGCTCGGCACCTTCCAGCAACACGCTCTCGGTGACCTCAAGCTCTAAGAGCTCTGGCGGCAGACCTGCCTCTTCCAGCGCTTCCTGGAGGTCGACCAGGAAGCCCTCGCGCCGGAACTGCAGCGAGGAGATGTTCACGGCGACCGGCACGGCAGGCCCCCCATCGGCACGCATGGCGGCGGCGTCCTGGCAGGCGCGGCACAGAATCCAGCGCCCCAGGGGGATGATCTGGCCGGTCTGCTCAGCCAGCGGGATAAACACGCCCGGCAAGATCAACCCGCGCTCCGGCTGGTGCCAGCGGATCAGCGCCTCCAACCCGCAGAGGCGCCCGTTCCTCGCCTCGACGATGGGTTGGTAATAGAGCTCGAACTGCCCCTCCTCCAGCGCGGTATGCAGCTCATGGCGCAGCAACACGGCCTCCTCGGTGAGGCGATGCTGATCCCCCTGGTACCAGTGCCAGGTGTTGCGGCCCTGCTGCTTGGCATCGGTCATCGCCAGATCGGCCCGCTGCATCAGCTGGTAGGCGTAATCCACGCCCTTGCAGTTGCAGGCGATGCCGATGCTGGCACTGATATGCAGCGGCGTGTCGCCGATCACGAAGGGGCGCGAGAACGTCTCCAGCAGCCGCTCCGCCATCTCGATGCAGGCGCCGCGGCCTTCGAAGCCCGGGAGCAGCAGAGAGAACTCATCACCGGCCATGCGCGCCAGGCAAGCGTCGCCGTCTACCACCTGGCGCAGCCGGTTACCCACCGCTACCAGCAGCTGGTTGCCGATGTGATAGCCAAGGCCGTCGTTGACGGCCTTGAAGCCGTCCAGGTCGAGGTGCATCACCACCAGATGCTCTCCCTGCTGCTGGGCCTGCGTGAAGGCCGCCTGCAGCCGCTTATCGAAGGCGCTGCGATTGAGCAGCCCGGTCAGCACGTCATGGGTCGCCTGGTAGGCCAGCTGGTCCTGCTGCTCGCGCTGCCGGGTGATGTCCTCCTGGATCCCGATGTAGTGGGTGCAGGCTCCCTCGTCGTCGAATACCGGGCTCAGCGCGAGGTGGTTCCAGAAGGGGGTGCCATCCTTGCGATAGTTGCGCAGGGTCACATCGGTCGACGCTCGCGCCCGGATCGCCTCGCGAATGGCGGTGAGCGCCTGCGGGTCAGTGTCGTGCCCCTGCAGGAAGCGGCAGTTCTTGCCCAGCACCTCCTCGGGCGCGTACCCGGTGATCTCGTAGAAAACGTCGTTGGAATACACCAGCGGCATGTCGGGGCGGCTGGCATCCGCCATCACCACCCCGTTGGGGGTAGCCTGGATACCGCGCTCGAGAAGGCTCAGCGCGGCAATGGCCTGACTGTTCTCGATGGCCACGGCGGCACTCGATGATAACGCCTCGATGAACCCCACGCGGGTATCCTCCCGCGATGCCTGCGGTTCCCGCCGCCGTGGCAGCCAGACGACCATGGCGCCGATCGGCTGTTGGTCACGGTTCAATAGCGGCATGGCGACGTGCAGGGTGGTATGGGCCTCCTCCGTCTGGGTTCGCCTGTCGGCAACCGAGCGGGCAATCAGGCCCTCCTCCTCCACCCACACCCTCGCGGGAGGATTCTCCTCACCTGACGAGAGGGTGTTGCGCAGGCAGACACGCTCCAGTTCCCCCCCCTGGGTCAGCTGATAGATGGCGCCACCGCTGGCTCGGGTGGCATCCAGCACGGTGGCCAGCACCTTGTCGAGCACGGTATCAATATCGCGCTCCCGGCTCAGCGCCACGCTGGTCTCCAGGAAGTTGGCCAGGGTGCGCTGCAGCCGGGCGGTGGCATTGGCGAGCTGGTCAATCTCGTGAATGTTCGAATGCACGGGCGGGCGCCGGGCGAAGTCGAAGGCCTCGATGGCACGGGTATGGCTCGCGATGCGCTGGAGTGTCGCTACAGGGTGGCGGGCGAGCCGCAAGGCCACCAGCACCGCCAGGACGAAAATCATCAATGCCACCAGCAGCTGGGTACTCATCAGGCGCTCGGCATCCAGGAAGAGCTCATCCTCCGGTATCGCCAACAGCGCGAAGAGATCTAGGGAACCGATCGGTGCCAGCGGAATGCGTACCTGATACCAGCCGTTGCCATCCTGCTGGATGGCGGGCGCTCCAGCGTCGCCGGGCTGCAGCTCAAAGGCGCCCCTGAGTGGTGCCGAGGGCAGCTCCTCCAGCGACGCCAGGCGGAAACGCTCCTCCCCCTCCGGCACCAGCATGCGCATCGCCTCGTGGTGAGCGACTACGGCACCCTCGCCATCGACGATGGCGATCTGCCCGTTCTCGGTGACACGCAGGCCGCCGAGATGTTGGGTGAGCTGCTGGAAGGCGATATCGAGCCCGATGACCGCGTCACCCTCGGCGCTGCGCCTGGCCATGGTGACACCCGGCACCTGGGTGGTGAAGAACAGGTAGGGGTCGGTGAGGATCGTTTGGGCGGTATCGCCCGCCGCGACATACCAGAGCCGCTGGCGTGCATCGAAGGTATAGCCCGGGAGCATGCGCGTCTCGATCAGCGCGTCGTCGGCCCCGAAGAAGTGATACCGCCCGCGGACCTCCCGGGGGGTGAGCGGCTCGATCGTCTGCACCATGAGATCGGCGGTAGGTGGCGCCGAGAAACGCTCGGCGACCTCGACGCTATCCAGCGGTCGGAACAGCACG
This sequence comes from Halomonas sp. G15, assembly GCF_021282295.1. Taxonomy (NCBI): domain Bacteria; kingdom Pseudomonadati; phylum Pseudomonadota; class Gammaproteobacteria; order Oceanospirillales; family Halomonadaceae; genus Halomonas; species Halomonas sp. G15. The sequence continues at coordinate 75,133 of NZ_JAJSPA010000003.1, forward strand.
AAGCGGCCATCGGCATACCCGGCATAGACTGCCTGGGCCATGGGGTTGCCGGCCAACACTTCCCTCGCCAGGGGCACCAGTTCGAGCTGTGCCTCATGGGAGTCGGCGGTGGCGAATTCGCTGTAGGCCAGCAGACGCAGCTGGTTGTCGGCGGGCTCGAAGATACGCCCGATATGCTCGTCGAGCAGCGAGGCGATCTGGGTGACGCTGTCCCGGGTCGCCACCTCCACCGATTGCTGAGTGCTTCGATAGCTGCTGTAACCCAAGGCCGCGGCGACGACGCCGGCCAGCAGGGTGACCGCGATGGCCACGGCAGCACGCAGCGGGATGCTTACCCTCGCTCGACCGGCTTGCGGGTACCGTCTGGGCATGAGGCAGGCTCTATAGGGTGGCGATGATGGTGGGCACTCAAGGTACGCTACCACCATTCACTAATTTCTGCGCAACTCGCGTTGATCGTAACCCTGGCCACCGCTCCCGGTTTCAACGAGCTCGCCAGACTGGCGACATCACGACGCCCGCCAACCAGCCGGTGCGAGCAGCGGGAGGATGCCGGGGCCATCCGATGGGATGGCCGAGCCTGATCCGTTGAGCAAACGGCTGGTACTCGGGGGGACGTTAGGCGTCTTTTGCTGGATACTCCGCGCTTTCAACGGGAAAGATGGCTTCACACGGCTCCCGACACCCAGGATCCCTTGCCTGCATGGACCGCGGCTGTCCCGACTCGAGGCTCCGCCAGTGATCATCAAACTCCTCTGGGCCCGCCTGACGGTGGCCATCCTGCTGCCGATGGCGCTGGTCACCCTGACACTGACACCGATCTTCGCCTCGCATCTCGAGGCGAGGATCGATAGTGCGCGCGGGTCGGCCGAGGCGCTGCTGGCCTCGGAGTACGAGATGCTGCTGCAGGGGATGAACGAGAGCTTCAACCAGGTGCTGGCCACCGCGGAGTTTCCCCTGCTGAGCCGTTTCCTGGCCAGGCAGACGGCCAGCCAGACGCCTACCTGGGACCTGGCGGCACGACGCGACCGCGAGCAGCTGGAGGCGCTGTTCGAGACCCTGCTCACCCATTTCGGCCGCTATACCCGCCTGGCGGTGATCGACACCGAGGGTCGTGAGTGGGTAAGCGCGCCCACTACTCCCCTGCTGCCAAGACCGCCGCTCGTCGAGCATGGCGAGATCCCCGCCTTCCGCCAGGCCATGGGCCTGCAGGCCCGCGACCTGTATGTCTCGCCGCCGCGCCCTGGCGCCTCAGGCGACGCCCAGGCACCGGTGACGACGGTCATCGACATCGCCACGCCGATCATCGACGCGCGCGGCAAGCGCCTGGGCGTGCTGCTGTTTACCCTCGACTGGTCGCGCATCGCCGCCTCGCTGCCGCACACCCGCCAGGCCGCTCAGGGCGACGCGCTGCTGGTGGATGCCCAGGGCCAACGGCTGTTGCCCGGCGCCGACAGCCAGGGCGAACGCTTCGGCCGTCCGCTGAGTGAGGAGCGCCCCGCCACCTGGGCGGCCATGTCGGACCGCAATCAGGGAGTGGCCGAGCTGGATGACCGCCTGCTCGCCTTTCGCACCCACGACATCCGTACCCAGCACTACCGCAGCCAGGCCGGGAGCATCGTCAGCGACCCGGGCACCCAGCCCTGGCGCCTCGGCATCCTGGTCTCGCGGCCCAGTCTGGCGGGGCTGCTCGGCGAGAGCCCGGTGCAGCCGCTGGCCATCGCCCTGGTCTATGCGCTGTCGCTGGCCTTCGGGTTGTTCTGGGTGCTCAGCAACCACCGCCTGCGCGGGCTACGGCAGCGTGCATTGCTGTTCTCCCGCGAGGCCCGCCAGTACGCCGGAGAGGTGCAGGACCTCTACGAGCATGCCCCCTGTGGCTACCACTCGTTGGACAGTGACGGCCGGGTAGTGAAGATCAACCGTACTGAGCTCGACTGGCTGGGCCATCACGCCGACGAGGTGATCGACAAACGCTTCTACCGCGACTTCGTGACCCCGGAGACCCGCGAAGCCTTCGATACTGCCTTCCGCCAAGTGCTGGGCGAAGGCCAGGAGGGCAGCGCCGAATGCGAGCTGCTGTGTCGCGATGGCACTCGCCTACCGGTGGCGATCCAGGCCACCGCCCAGGTCACCGACGACGGCTTCCAGTATTCACGCGCCATGGTGTTCGACCTCAGCGAGCGCAAGGCACTGGAGGCACGCCTGGAGAAACAGGCGCTCACCGACCCGCTCACAGGGCTTGGAAACCGCCGCTACCTGGAGGACCAGGCGGCCATGGAGATCGCCCGCGCCAAGCGCAGCGGAGCACCGATGGCGCTGATCGCCATCGACCTCGACCACTTCAAGCGCATTAACGACCGCCACGGCCACGACGTGGGCGATGTGGTGTTGCAGGCCTTCGCCGGACTGGCTCGCCGAGTGCTGCGCGATGGTGACGTGCTGTGCCGCATGGGCGGCGAGGAGTTCGCCGTGCTGCTGCCCGACACCAACCGCGAGCAGGCCCTGCAGGTGGCGGATCGCCTGCGCCAGGCCATCGAGACAACACCGGCTCGCCTCGACGCCGATACCGCCGAGGGCGCCCTCGCCTACACTGCCTCGCTCGGCGTAACCCTGGTCGGCGCCGGTGAGGCCACCCTGAAGCCGGCGATCAAACGCGCCGACCGGGGCCTCTATGCCGCCAAGGAGGCGGGACGAAACCGCGTTACGTGGCAGACCGGGTGAACGGACGACGATGCCGGGGCTGGCACGCGACCTCATGATTGCTCGACCTGTGCCGAAAAGGAATTTGCCCGCGCCGATTGTTTTGCTAAATAAGAGGTATAGTGTGTGCCTATATAGCAAAAATCGGCCTATGCTCTTGATGTAGGTCAATAAAAATGACGCTCGCATGCGCAGGTGACTCACATGGCTCTCCCTACCCTGTACGCCAACCCCTCGGCTGCAGTGATCCGTTCACTGCTGCAGCACACCCACGACGTGTCGGTCTATGCCAAGGAGATGGCCTACCCGCTGCATGCTCAGGTGCATGAACTCGACCTGAGCAACGGACGTCTGGTGCTGGAAGTGGAGTACGCCGGCAGCGACATCGAACGCTATGTGGTCAACGGCGGCATCAGCTTCGATCTCGAGGCGATCAAGGGGTCCCAGGCGCTGGAACGCGAGACCTACAGCCTGAGCAACGTCGCCGCCCGGCTGCACAAGACCGACAGCACCCTCTACCATCTGGAGTGCCAGCTGCCGGAGTCGGTATTCGTCGCCGAGCAGCGCGGTGCGATTCGCATCCCCTTCATCCTCGGTATGCAGGCGCGGGTCAGCCTCGACGTCTACCTGCACGAGCTCAACGTACCGGGACGACTGCGCAACCTCTCCGTGGGGGGCTGCATGGTGGACATCGACCTGTCTGAGAGCGTGGCGGTCAATGTCGACCAGGAGATCCCTGGGATCAGCATCGAGTTTCCCAACGGTGAAAGCTTCTTCGCCGAAGGTAAGATCCGACACATTAGGCCCTTCGGCAACCACGGTTATGCGGTCGTGGGCGTGCAGTTCATGCAGCTGACCACCCACCAGAGCGAGGCGCTGTTTCGCTATGTGACGGAATCTGAGCGTGAAGCGGCCTACCGTACTGGAGCCAACGACAAGCTCGACTACCACTCCCCGCTCTTCGTCCCCGGGGCCAAGGAGAAGAAGATTCTGCAGCGTGAAGCCCAGGAGCGCGAGAAGCGCGCCCGCCAGTCGCCCATGGAGCGTGGCGTGATGGATATTACCCACCGTCTTCAGGTGGGTCTGATGTATATGAAGACCCGCGACATATTTCCCGCAGAGATCTTCTACGACTGTGTCGATACCCTACGCTACCTGGTGGAGCAGGATCGCAAGGCATTCCTCTTCGCCCTCTCTCTGCTGCGCGAGGAGCCGGAGTGGGTTCGGCATGCAGTGCAGGTGGCTGGGCTTCTGGCTGACATGCTTATTATCCGGGATCCTCACGATCCCAAGGTGCGTGAGGCGGTGCTGGGCGCCCTGCTGCACACCTTGGGCAAGCCGCTGCTGATCGGACCGCAGCTGCCCTCGCTCAAGGTCAACATGACCCCGCCGCAGAAGGAGCTGCTTCGCGGGCATGTGGCCGCGCTGCGCGACAAGCTGACGGCGCTAGACTGGACGTCCAGTCCCACCTGCCGAGAGGTGATCGAGAACGCCAACGAGCGCCTCGACGGCACCGGCTATCCCGCCGGCCGGCGAGGTGAAGAGCTCTCGGAGCTGGTGCGTCTAGTGACGGTCATCAAGGCCGTCAACAAACTGATGCATGTGCGTAACGGTATCCCACCACGCCCCCCTTTGGACGCCTACCGCATGATCCACGAGGCGGCCACGGCCTACGACAAGACGGTGCTGGTTGAGTACATCCAGATCTACGGACTCTATCCGATAGGCAGCCTGGCCAAGTTCTCCGGGGGCTTCCTTGCCTGGGTTCTGGACATCGACGGCAAGGGAATGCCAATCCAGGTCAAGGTAGTCAAGAACCTGCGCTTCCCTGATACCAACATCAGCAGCGAGTTGGGCAGCGGCGACTTCTCGCAGATCGGAAAGCTCGAGGACATCGTCAACCCCGCCGACTACGGCGTGAATGTGCACAAGGTGCACTGACACTCCCCGCCTGCTGCGCTTCGCGCTTTAGGCGAGGGTTCTTGGGTCACCCCGAGAACCTTCCTGCTTCGACACGCCTTCACTAGGCAGCAGCTAAGCCGCTGCCCCCGCTCCAGTCGCTCCACAGGCTAACCCCGCCAGCCCGGCGGTTCGGATATTTCTGGCCGCGTTGATATCACGGTCGATGGCTTGGCCGCAGCCCTCGCAGCGCCAATGGCGCTGCGACAGCGGTAGCCTCTCAATCTTGTGCCCGCAGCCGTGGCACATCTTGCTACTGGGCAGCCACTGGCTGACCTTCACCAGTTCTCGGCCCGCCCAGGCCGCTTTGTATTCGAGTTGGCGGACGAACTCGCCCCAGCCCGCATCGCTGATGGCCTTGGCCAAGGAACGGTTCTTGACCATGCCAACGATGTTCAGCGACTCGACACACAGCACTTGGTTTTCGTTAATCAGCGTGCGGGTCGCTTTGTGGGTGGCATCACGGCGGCAGTCCGCGATCTTGGCATGAAGCCGTGCCACCTTGTTTCGCGCCTTGGCCCGATTCTTCGAGCCTTTCTGCTTTTTCGCCAACCGGCGCTGCCAATATGCCAGCTTGGCTTCGTAGCGTTTCAGGTGGCGCGGATTGCCGGACTTCATGCCCTCGCTGGTGATGAATATGTCGGTCAGGCCGAGGTCTATGCCTACCATCTTCGGCGTGACCGGCAGCGTCTCTGGCTCGAATTCGCACAGGCAGCTGATGAAATAGCGGCCAGCACGATCCTGCGAGATCGTGATGCTGGAGGGCGCGCTGGGCAGTGGGCGGCTCCGGCGGATCAGCAGCGGCGTGCTGGTCTTGGCGATAATGATCTCACCATCCCGATAGCGGAAAGCGGCCTTGGTCAGCCGGATCGACTGCCGGCCATCCTTGCGCTTGAAACGCGGATAGCGCGCTTTGAGCTTGGGATTGAAGAAGTTGTCGAAGGCGGCTTTCTGATCCCGCAGCGTCTGCTGGAGGATCACGCTGGAGACATCTTTCAGCCAAAGATATTCGGCTTTAAGCGCTACCAGCCGCTTTTCCGCTGCGGAATGCGACACCGATTCACCCCGCTGCTGATACGCCTCGGTGCGATAGGCCAGCGTATTGTTCCAGACGAAACGCGCACATCCGAACGACTTGGCCAGCAGCTCAGCCTGTTCGGGGGTGGGATAGAACCGCTCTTTATAGGCACGTTTCGTCATACTGTATAAATATCAGGCGTGATTGGCAATATCAACATCGACAGGCACCGCTGCGCGGTGCGCGCTTATATCACCGCCCGAGTGGGCGATGCTTTACGCGCTGTCTGGTATCGGGTAGGGGCCGGGGTCACCCCCGGCGCCCTCCCACACCACCGGGCATACGGTTCCGTACCACGGCGGTTCACGAAGAACGACTAAGCCCTCTTGACCGTATCGAGTACCGAGATCAGACCCTGCTGCTCGAACCATTTCCGTGGCAAGGCCTGATTCATGTGCGAGGTGCCGGCGTTCCACCAAGGGCCTCGCCCGTTTCCCGCTGACTTCCACGCCCGGTGGTGATCCAGGCCCAGCGCCGTAAGCTTCCGGCGCCGGGTCCATGGGCGCTTCCATTGCCGCCAGATCACGCAACGAAGTCGGCGACGTATCCAACCATCCAGCGCCTCCAGCGGGCGCTTTACGTCGACGAGGGAGAAGTAGTTGGCCCAGCCCCGCAGGACCGGAATCAACTCTTCAATAACGCGCCGTATGTTGCGCCCCCTGCCGCGCTTGAGGATCTCGCGGACACGCTGCATCAGGCGCTGCAGGCTGGCCTTGGCCAGCGTCAGCTTCGGCAACCTGTGCCGAGTCAGCGTGTAGCCCAGATACCCCCGGTTCCACGGCCGGTCCACCGCACTCTTGTCGCGATTGACCGTCAGCCTGAGCGAGCTCTCGAGAAAATCACTCAGGCTGGCCATGACGCGCTCACCTGCTCGCCGACTCCTGACATACACCTGCATGTCGTCGGCATAGCGGCAGAAGCGGTGACCGCGGCGTTCCAGTTCCTTGTCCGCGTCATCCAGCAGGATATTCGCCAGCAGCGGGCTCAGTGGCCCACCCTGGGGCGTTCCCTGCCGGCGTGGCGCGGCCAGGCCGTCCTGGAACATCCCGGCTTCCAGGTAGCGACGGATCAGGCGCAGCACCCGCTTGTCGCGGACGCGGCGCGCGACCCGCGCCATCAGCAGGTCGTGGTTTACTCTGTCGAAGAAGGCTTTCAGGTCGAGGTCGACCACCCAGCGGTGGCCGGCGGTGACATGGGTCTTCATCGCCGAGACGGCCTGCTGGGCGCTGCGTCTGGGGCGATAGCCGTAACTCGATGCGGAGAAACCCGGATCGAAGATTGGCGTCAGCACCTGCAGCAGCGCCTGCTGGATCAACCGGTCGGTGACCGTGGGAATGCCGAGCTGCCGCGTCCCGCCCTTGGGCTTGGGGATCTCGACGGCCCGGACCGGGCTGGGGTGGTACTCACCGGCCAGTAACCGCTCGCGCAGCGTTGGCCAGCATTCCTTCAGGTGGTCGGCCAACTGGTGCACCGTCATGCCATCGGCACCCGGCGCGCCTTTGTTGGCGACCACCTTGCGGTAAGCCCGCGCCATGTTGGCCTTCTCTACCACAGCCTCCATGAGCGGGGCGGGCTCCGCTTTCGTCCACGATGACGACGCCGGGACCGTCTCGACGCCCACCGGCTGAGACTCGGGGTGCCGCCCCTGCCCCTCTGGGTGGGTGGCGGTATCAACGCCACTTCCTGTCTTCATGATCGATCCTCGAGACGTCATCGCCTACTCGCGGTTCTTCATGTTCGGCCCTTGGTGCCGCGGTGAACCGGCACTTACTATGGCCTCTGCTGACGTCTGGTGGCCCATCCCGTCGCCTCTCGACGCCGGTAGCACCGTGGCAGACCACCAGACCTCCCAGGGTAAGACGCGCGACCTTCCCGCTTATGCCTGTCGGATCTACGTCATGGCGTTCCGTGCAAGTACCGGGCTTTGGTGATGCTTGCCACCTCACCCCGCCATGCCGCCTCGTATCCGCTTCCTGTTCGTCAGGCCAGCGTTTTGCTTCGGGCTGCCTTCGGATTCCCCCTCACGGGAGACACCCTTGCCGTCAGCTAGCACTTCCCCTTGCCGGGCGTGCAGGGGACTTTCACCCCCAAGTCATTCCAAGGCACCACCCTTGGAAACAGCGCCAGTCAGGCGCTGCGCGCCATGCCTGGCGCACAAGCAAAAGCCCCGGAGCCAGGTGGCCTCCGGGGCAATATGGCCCACATGGACCCGGTCTTTCTCCTCTTCTTAAAACTCCTCCCACTCCGGCTCGCTCGCGCGGGCCGATTGCCTCGCAACGCCACCCGGCGCGGCGCCTGGCCCCTTCTGCTCACGGCCTGCCGGTGCAGATGGCGCCCGAGGCGACTCTTCGGCGGGCCGGAAAGGCGCCTCTGGGCGCTCCCCGCCGATTTCCCGCTGGGCAGCATCCAACTTGAAGGTGTCGATCAGCGCGGCCAGGCGCTTGGCGTCATCCTCCAGGCTGGCCGAAGCCGTGGAGGTTTGCTCCACCAGCGAGGCGTTCTGCTGGGTCACGGCGTCCATCTGGGTGACCGCGGCGCCGACCTGGTCGACCCCCGACTGCTGCTCCTTGGCCGAGAGCGCCAGCTCGTCGACCAGGGTTGCGACCTGACGGATCGCCCCGACCACCTCGCGGATCTTCTCGCCGCTGCGGCCTGCCTGAGTGGAGCCCTCGCTCACCTGCCGTGTCACCTCCTCGATCATGGTGCGGATCTCGCGTGACGAGTCCGCTGTGCGGCTGGCCAGGGTGCGCACCTCGCTGGCCACCACGGCAAAGCCCTTGCCGTGCTCGCCGGCGCGGGCCGCCTCCACCGAGGCGTTGAGCGCCAGGATATTGGTCTGGAAGGCGATGGAGTCGATCACCTCGATGATCTCGCCGATGCGGCGCGAGCTCTCCTCCATGCCGCGCATCTGGGCCACGGTCTCCTCCACCTCCTGGGCGCCGGATTCGGCCTGCTCCGCCGCCTCACCGGAGAGCTGGTTGGCGCGGCCGGCGGTCTCGGTGTTGTGGCGCACGGTGGAGGCGATCTGCTCCATGCTGGAAGCGGTCTCCTGCAGCGCCGAGGCCTGCTCCTCAGTACGCGAGGCGAGGTCCTGGCTGCCCGCTGCGATATGCGCAGCACCGGTGGCCACGCTGTCGCTGCTCTGCTGCAGGGTCCCCACCAGATGACGCAACCGGCCCTGCATATCGCCCAGTGCCGCCAGCAGCTGGCCGATCTCGTTGCGGCCTTCACTCGGGATCCGCGCGGTCAGGTCGCCCTTGGCGATACGCCCGCAGTGGGCCACCGCCTCGCGCAGCGGCGCCACCACCCGGCGGGTGATGAGCAGAAAGACGCCCACAGCGACCAGCAGGGTGAGCACCACCGCCGCGATCTGCAGACGCTTCAGCCAGGCCGACACGGACTCCGCCTTGGCGTAACGCATCTCGGCGCGCGCCTCGGAGAAGTGGATAAAGTCACGCACCAGTTCAGCCAGGCGATTGCCGGACTCGGTCACCTGCCCGCGATAGGCGAAGATCCCTTCCATATCGCCGTCGAGTACCGCTTCCTTGAAGCCTGGGCTCATCAGATCGGCGTAAGTGCTATCGATCGCCTCCACGAAACGCTCTCGCTCACTGGAAGCGCCGATAGTCACCGAACGAAAGTCCTCGATGCGCTCCTCGGCCCGCTGCAGGGATTCCCCCGCCAGGGTGATCTCGCTGGCAGCGTCCTGCTCACGCCCGCCGCGGGTGTACTCGCCGAAGCGCACGATATGGTTACGCATCTCGGCGACGTTGATCTCCATGCGGTTGGCGGCATTGGCCTGGGCGAGGTTGATGCGCGCCAGGTCGTGCAGCGCGGCACCGCTCACCTCCTGGGCGTGAAAGCCGAGCGCGCTGATCCCGAGGATCAATGCGATCAGGATACCGAAGGCCGTGAACAGGCCGGCACGAATGGACAGGTTGCGCATCGAGTTCTCCCTTCTTATGGATGCCGCGCCCGAGGGCGCGATCGGTAACGCCCTGAATCATCGGCGGATAATCGGAAAACTTGAGCAATCTCAACGCACGACAGGCGACCGCTCTCACCCGCTAGCCGGCGGTCCCGTGCGCAACCGTTAGAATCTTGACCAAGGTCAATACATTCACTTCAAGCTAATGCAGGATAGGTCGATAACATAAAGTCATAAGCTGGTAACACCCAAGACGTCGACCACAAGGACCCCGCTCCATGACCTGGACCATCAAGTTGCGCATGACCGTGCTGATCACCGTGATGCTCGCCCTGCTGGCCGGCACTGGCCTACTGGGTCTGAACGGCATCGCCACCGCCAGCCGCAGCGCCGACGCCCTCTACAACGAGAACCTGCAGCGGGCACAGCGGCTCGGCGAACTTAACGAGCGGCTGCGCGAGTCGATGATGGAGCTTTCGATCTCTGCCCAGCACGACTCGCGACTGCGTGTTAGTCAGCTGCATGATCACGAGGTGGACATGCACCTGGAAAACGTCGAGGGTAACCTGGCGGCGATAGAGACCCTGTGGGCCGAGATCCGCGGCGCCGGGCTTGAGGGCGAGGCCGGCCGGCTGGTCGAGACGTTCGATCAGCAGTTCGAGCGTCTGGTGGCCAGCGGCATCCGCCCCGCAATGCCGCTGTATGCCGAGGGCGACTTTAACCAGGCCAACGAGATCGTCTTCGTCGAGGCGATGCCGCCCTTCCGCGAGCTGGTGGCCACCTTGCAGTCGTTGATCGAGGTGGAGGACGCCAGAGCCTCGGCCGCCTACCAGGCTGCCGTCACCCAGGCAGAGCAGCAGCGCTGGATCGTGATTGGCGTGTTGGCCTTCGGCCTGATCGCCGGGGTGGTGCTGGGCTGGCTACTGATGCAACGTATCCTGCGGCCGCTGGCCCGGGCGCGCCATCACCTGGAGCAGATGGCCGAGGGCAATCTCAGCGACGAGATCGACGCCGGCAGCCGTGATAAAGTCGGCCAGATGCTGCTGGTGCTGGCTGATACCCGCGACCGCATCCGCGACCTGATCATTGATATCCAGCGCTCCGCTGGAGCCATCTCCAGCGCCTCGAGCCAGATCGCCGGCGGCAACACCGACCTCTCCCAGCGCACCGAGGAGCAGGCCGCAAGCCTGCAGGAGACCGCCGCCAGCATGGATGAGGTAGCCGCCACGGTGAAGCACAACACCGAGCACACCGGCCAGGCCAACCGCCTGGCCCAGCAAGCCAGCCAGTCCGCCAGCCAGGGCGGCGAGCGCGCCCAGCAGGCCCGTGAGACGATGCACGAGATGGCGCGCAGCTCGGAGGAGATCAGCAGCATCATCACCCTGATCGACGGCATCGCCTTCCAGACCAATATCCTGGCCCTCAACGCCTCAGTGGAGGCGGCACGTGCCGGCGAACAGGGCCGAGGATTCGCGGTGGTGGCCGGTGAGGTCCGCAACCTCGCCCAGCGCTCCGCCGAGGCCGCCAAGCAGATCCAGAGTCTGATCGACCGTAACGGCGAGGTGGTGCACCAGGGCACCCAGCTGGTCGAGGGGGTGGGCGACGCCATGCAGGAGATCGTCGAGAACATCAAGCGCGTCTCGACCCTGATGCAGGAGGTGAGCCGCGCCTCGGACGAGCAGACCCAGGCCATCGATCAGGTCAGCATCGCCATCACCCAGATGGACGAGGTCACCCAGCAGAACGCCGCCCTGGTGGAGCAGACCGCCACCGCCTCGGCCTCGCTGGAGGATCAGGCCCGCGACCTCGACCAGGCGGTGTGCATCTTCCGCGTGGGGCCGACCCAGGCACTGGCAGCGAACGCCGCAGCAGCGGCGGATACCCCTGCTACCCGGGAAGCCGCCTCACCCCGCCACGCGGCAGAGGCCGCCCCGCAGGCAGACAGCCACGGTGACAATCGCGCAATGACACGAAGGGACCGCCGACAGGTGTCGCACACCGAGGACGACTGGGAGAGCTTCTGAGCGGCGGATGCAGCCCTACCCGCGGCAGAAGGGCCAGATCTCCAGCAGGCCGTCGCAGCGGAACTCCGCCTCGCAGCTCGCCAGCTGGCTTCGATAGCGCGCCGCGGTGCTGGCCACGTCGCGGGCGGCGCGCCGCACCGCCGGCTTGCCTCGCCAGCTGCCGCGGCGATAGCCGCCCTGCCCCTCGTGATAGGCCAGGTAGAGATGCTCCGGGTTGTAAAGCGACACGCCGGTCATGCGCCGGGTACGGGCGTTGTACCAACCGATGAAGTCGGTGGCGTGCTTCATGTGGGTGCGCCGCGCGAAGAGCCGCCCGGCATCGGCCTCGTACTCGCCCCACACCGGGTCCTGGGCCTGGGCATAGCCATAGGCCGACGACGGACGCCGCCAGGGGATGAAGCCGAGCAGTTTCGTGCGTGGCGGCTTCACATGGCTGCGGAAGCTCGACTCCCGCTCGATGATCGCCATCTGGGTCGCGACCGGCGTGCCCCACTTCGCCTGTGAGGCGCGGGCGTAGTCGTACCAGTCCGGCTGCTCGCGGAAGATCTCGCAGATGTTGGTCTGGTTCGCCGGCGGCGACGGCGCCAGCATGGCGCAGCCGGAGACCATCAGCGGCAGCAGCACCGCCACCAGCCCGCGCCACAGCGGACCGTGGCGCCGCCTCACGGTCTCGAGGGTCGATTTCTCGCACATCATGATGAAGGGTTCCTGATATCGGCGGTATCCCATTGATCGGCGGCACATGGCGATTCTGAAGCGGAGGGCAGATTTAATTAAAGTTCAGGGCTAAACTGCCGGTCAAAATCAATCGGTTGGACGACTGCCCGACCGTCAGCGAGCCAGGCCCCGCCTCGCTCGCTTTCTTGTGGCCGACAGGAGAGTCGGACTGATACACCACGGGAACTGAACGAGAACATGAACCAGAAAACCATCCGCACCGGCCTTGTCTCTACCCTTATCGCTGCCTGCCTGGCTACTGCCAGCACCGCTCACGCCCTCGACATGAGCGACTCCAGGGTCTCCATCGGGGCCGGCGCCAGCACCACCGGCCTGGGCCTGGATGCCGCCTGGCGCCTGCACGACAACTTCAGCGTTATCGCCGGCTATCACGGCGGCCTGGAGTTTGACGGCGACTACGACACCGATGAGGCCGATTATACCGGTGACATCGACCTGCAGGCCGGCTCGCTCAAAGTGGCCTACCACCCCTTCGGCGGCCGCTTCTACCTGACCGCGGGCGCGATGCTCCCAGACATGGAGGCCAATGTGGTAGGCACCGCAAAAGACGGCCAGGAGTACGAGTACAACGGCAACACCTACACCGCCAACGACGTGGGCACCCTCAATGGCAACCTGACCATCGCCGACGGCGTGCAGCCCTACGTGGGACTGGGCTGGCGCAGCAGCCATGAGCGTGGCCTGGGCTTCTTCTCCGAGGTGGGCGTGATGAGCACCGATGTGGAGGTCTCGCTCAGCAGCTCCAAGAACTTCGAGAACAATGGAACTCCCGAAGGTGACCAGTTCAACGCTGACCTGCGCAAGGAAGAGCAGCGTCTGGAGGACGAGGCCGATGAGCTCTCCGTCTACCCGGTAGCGATGTTCGGCATCAGCTACACCTTCTGAGGCCCCGTAAGCTCATTACGGCAGAAGCCAGGCATGTATGCCTGGCTTCTTGCTTCTACTCAGCAAAAACGCCCAGAACCCCTCCTCATGGCCAGAAATCGCACTGTATGTGAAGAAAAATTAAAGTCTCTCGCTTCAGAACCGATACTGTGGGATAGGCATGACCGAGAAAGCTCCGTTCCATATGCAATCGGTCCGTGCTAATTTAATTTATAGAAAAGTACCAAAAGAGAGCCGGTACGAATCGGCCACTGAATTACGCAAGGGATGGCATAGCAAGTGCAAGGACACCACCTGAAGAGGCTGGCGCGCGTCATAGTGCGCCCAGCTCGTGCTCTTCCTATGACACCTGGCATCCAATACGACTGCGCAACCTGCGCCGACGGCCATGTCATGGGGAGACGCGAGCATGTCTGCGATTCTGCTGCATAGCGGCAAGACGGAACACTTCCGGGCTCTGGGCGATACCGGGCAGCCCGTTTATCACTCTGCGCTTCAGCTACGCAAGGTCATTTCGCGCCGGCTCCCTGGCAAGGAGCGCCACCTGGCGGTTCCCCAGCGCGACCAGCAGGGGGAAGGCGTCGACTGGTACAGCGATATCCAGGGTGATGTCATTCCCTGGAGCAGCGCCACCGAAGGTGAGCGAGAGGACGCCCGCATCCAACTGGAGGCCTTCCGGCAGAAGATCATTGCCCTTAACCAGGCGCCTTTAGAAGACGGGCAGAGCGGAGACCATGAAGTCTTCTCCCGTCTGGTCAAGTGGGTATGTCACTTCCCGGATGAAGGCTTCGTCTATCTTGTCGACGGTACTCCGGTCATCACTTTCTGGGGGTTCATCCACCCGGAGGCTGACCGGCATGCCAACCCGCTTCTCTGCCTGTACCCCCCCGCCACGCCAGCAATGGCAAATCCTGCCCCGCTCTCGGCGCCGGGCCCCATTGTCGAGCCAGTGCCAGAACCCGAGCCACCCGTGGAGCCCGCACGCCCCTGGTGGCGGCGCTGGTGGTGGCTGCTGCCACTGATTCTTCTGTTGCTGGGACTTTTGCTCCTCGGGCTGAGAGCCTGCGCACCCTCCGCCAACACTCCCGGCCTGACCACCTCCTCACCTGAGGTCAGCACGCCATCTGTCGCTTTCCCAGGGTCCTTGTGGGAAGGCTTCGATATCTGGCCGTTCAATCGCTGGGGCAGCGGCTCGACCACGACACCAGGCTTGGCGCTTCCAAGCCTGGGCAGCGACTTGGGGGCTCCTACCATCGATGGCAGCCTTCCCGAGGCGAGCATGCCCGGCATTTCCGTGCCTGACATGGGTTTGCCCGGTATGACTGGAATCGATGGCCAGCCACCCGGCCTTGATAGGCTCGACGAAGCCGCTCCCTCTGACCTACCGGAGTCAGGCGGAATGCCTGATGCCGCTGGGCTGCCGGAAGGCATGGTGCCCCCCGAGATCCCTGCCGAAGGGCTGCCAGTGGCAGGTTCTCCAGGCGAGCTTCCCGCAGAGCCTGGCACAACGAGGCCACCCGCCCAGGAGCCACTTACCCTGCCAGACGATGCCCAAGACGGAGCGGCAGACTTCCTGAACGGGAACTGGCGCGGCGCAGGCGTCATGGACAGCCAGACAGGGCGTCCCCTGCAGGTCACGTATGTCTTCGATCAGGGCGAGGGCCACATGTACATCCAGCGTGGTGGAAGCGACGGCATGACCTGTGCCGGCCCGGTGGCGGCCAACATGCAGGGAGGCCAGCTGCAGGTGCAAGCCCTGGAGAGGGCCCGCTGCGAGGATGGCAGCCACTATGAAATGCCCCGCGTGCAGTGCCACCAGGCAGATGGTGAAACGGCCAGCTGCGCGGCCAGCTACGACGACGAGCCTTTCCCCATGCAGTTACGGAAAGCCAGCTAACAGGACGGTTAACCGATCATGTTGCCAGAAATCATCAAGTTCGAAGAGGTGGCTACCCTGGTCAGCCACTCCGGCGTTCAGTTCATGGACTTCGGCCTGACACTTGACCCGCGCAAGGAACCCGCAGGTGAGTTCAAATACCTTGCCAATACCGACAAGATGCTGACTCGCTTGCTGGTTAATCAGGAAGATGGCGAGCTGTTTCACGTCGTAGAAAGAGCGGGGCTCGAGGACCGCATCGAGGCAGTCCGAGAGTCGGATTTCGATGTCCCCATGGCCACAAGCCTTGAGCAGCTGGATGGCGCCTGGCTGCCTCTCCCCTTCCTGCGCTTCCGTCCGCCCAGCAAGTTCGACGTAGGCCCGGCCAACTGGGCGCGGATGCGTCTGGTGGCCCTGGGCGAGCCGGATCTCGATGGCCATACACACCGCCTCACGCTCGCCTTCGACACCCGCACCCTGCCACGCAGCGGCCATACGGCCTACCTCTGCCCCACCGTTGACGACATCAGCGCCGGCGCCAACTTCCGGGTGGCCACCATGACCATCGACATGAAGTGGTTCATGGATCAGGAGTGGGTCCAGAAATGGCTGGAAGAGCTGTTCAAGGAGGCCAACGAGGGGCTGGACAGCCAGGAGATGAGCGAGGCGCTTGGCGAGCGACTGCACCTGGCCCACTACCTCAATGTGCTCAGCCTGCTCCACCGGCCCATCAAGGAAGAGCATCGCGACCCTGCTCCCCGAGTTGCCATCCCCGATATCAGGGTCATCACCCAGAGCGAAGGCGCCATTCCCGTCGATCTGATCCTGGACGTGGGCAACTCTCGTACCTGCGGCATCCTCATCGAGGATCACGGCCAATCGGGCATGGGCCTGAAGCACAACTACGTCCTCGAGCTGCGGGATCTGGTCGACCCGGAGCGGGTCTATCGTGAGCCCTTCGAGAGCCGCGTCGAATTCTCTCAGACCTTCTTCGGCAAGGACCACCTGTCGGTGAAAAGCGGTCGCCCCGATGCATTTCTCTGGCCCACCATCGCCCGAGTCGGCGTCGAAGCAGGTCGCCTGGCGGGCCGACGCCGCGGTACTGAAGGCTCTACGGGGCTCTCCAGCCCCAAGCGTTACCTGTGGGATGAAGAGCTCTATCGGCATGGCTGGCGCTTCAACAGTGCCTATGTACGAACCGACACAGAGCCCCACGCTACTGCGGCTCCGTTCTCCCACCTGATCAACGAGCTCGGTGATGCCCTGTACATCTTCGCTGAGGAAGATGATCAGATGCCGGTCTTCAAGCCTCACTATTCGCGCAGCTCACTGATGACCTTCATGCTGGCCGAGGTGCTGGCACAGGCATTGATGCAGGCCAACAGTCCAGCCCAGCGTGTGAGGCAAGGACACACCAATCGTCCACGCCAGCTGCGTTCCATCACGCTCACCGTGCCGCCTGCAATGCCTCAAGCGGAACGCAGTCTGCTGGTTGCAAGGCTGGAGCAGTCGGTCGCCCTGGTGTGGAAGAGCCTCGGCTGGCACGACGACGACGAAGAGAAAGATCCCTACCTGGCGGCCGACGATGGAACCCTGCGCGTGCCCATGCCGCGACTTCGCGTCGAATGGGATGAGGCTTCCTGCGGCCAGCTGGTCTATCTCTACACGGAAATCAAGGAGAACTTTGCCGGTCATCCGGAAGAGTTCTTCGATGCGCTGGCTCGCCATGGCAAGCCTGACAGGGAGCGCATCACCCTTGGCACCATTGATATCGGAGGCGGCACCACCGACCTGGTGATCACCGATTACCACCTGGACCGCAACGGCAGCGGCAGCAGTGGCAGCAACGTCTTCGTGGTTCCCGAACAGCGCTTCCGTGATGGTTTCCGGGTCGCCGGTGACGACATCCTGCTCGATGTCATCCAGCTGTTTGTACTACCCAGCTTCGAAGCAGCCCTCAAACAGGCTGGTGTGACCTTTCCTGACGCCATGATGTCGCGTCTATG
Organism: Halomonas sp. G15; assembly: GCF_021282295.1. NCBI lineage: Bacteria > Pseudomonadati > Pseudomonadota > Gammaproteobacteria > Oceanospirillales > Halomonadaceae > Halomonas > Halomonas sp. G15. The sequence goes on from NZ_JAJSPA010000003.1 coordinate 92,327, forward strand.
TGGCCAGGAAGGGGCCAACGCCCAGGAGCAGGTACTCCGCCAGCAGCTCAACCTGCAGGTCTTCACCCCGCTCGGCCTCGCCATTCTCGAAGCCTATGAAGCCTTCGACCCGGAATCACCCTGCCCCCCCGAGACGCTCACCTACGGCGAGCGTCTCGGTGAAAAGGCCGTAAGCGATGCGGTCAACCAATACGTGGAAGTTGCTCTACGCCGCGAGCTGGGACCCGAGTGCGACTTCAATCTGCTTGGCATCCCGCTCACCGTGAACCTGCTCGAGGTTCACCGCGCATTCCTGAAGGACCGCTTCAATATCTGTAAGACCCTGGCCTCGCTATGTGAAGTGGTCTTCCAGTACCAGTGTGACACCTTGCTGATCACCGGCAGGCCTTCTCGCCTGCCGGGCATCCAGGCCTATCTGCGCAAGATGTTGCCGCTACCCCCGGGGCGCATCCTGCCGCTGCAGGGCTACCGCACCGGCAGCTGGTACCCCTTCCATCGCAACGGTCGCATCGACGACCCCAAGAGCACCGCCTCGGTGGGGGCAATGCTCTGCCTGCTCTGCGTGCAGCGTAACCTCTCCAACTTCTTCTTCCGTGCGGCCGCCCTTCGCCCCTACTCGACGATCCGTCATATCGGGCTGATCGATAACAACAACACCATCCCCGATGCCGATGTGACCTACCGCGACATCGCGACTACCGAGGACGGTACCTCCATCGAGCTGGAAGACGAGAGCGGTGACATCCCCGCCATCGAAATGCGCGGCCCGCTGCGCCTGGGCTATCGCCAGCTGTCTGCACAGCGTTGGACGGCCTCCCCGCTGTACACCCTCGACTTCACCGCCGCGGGAGCCGAGAAGTTGGCGAAAGCCGAAGCCAAGAACGGCCAGGCTCCCGTCCTGAAGGTCAAGTTGGCCGTGGACCAACGGGCCAGCAAGGGCAGCCTGATCAGTGACCGTCTGAAGGTCGCCAGCGTGGATACCGATGGCGATGCCAGCTTCAGCACCCGGGACCTGAAGCTGCAGCTCAACACCCTTATCGACGCCGGACTTGGCGATACCAACTACTGGCTGGACAGCGGGAGCGTGAAGCGGACATGAACCAGTTGACCCCTGAACAGAAACGGCTCAGCGCGGGCTGGCAGGCCTTCCACAAGGGGGCCGGCGCCGCCTTGGAGTGGATTGACACAGTACGCGATAGTGCCCCCAGCCTGGATAGCGAAGCCGACCAGCTTAGCCTCGAATTCTACCGTGCACGCAATCTCGGACAGAGCCTGTCCCGTGCTGCAACCACGCCGATGACGGTGGGCTTCTTCGGCCTTTCCCAGGCCGGCAAGTCCTATCTCATCTCGGCGCTCGCCGCAGGCGAGAACGGCAAGCTCGAGACTCAGTACGGCCCGGCTAGGCTCGACTTTATCGAACACGTCAACCCCGTCGGCGGAGGCAAGGAAGCTACCGGCCTGGTCACCCGTTTCAGCCGTTCAGCCAGCTCCGGACCAGCAGAATTCCCCGTAGAGCTTAAGCTGTTCAGCGAGGTCGAGGTCGCCAAGGTACTGGCCAATGCCTGGTTCAACGACTTCGACCACGAGCGCGAAGATGTCTACGAGATTGACGAGAACAAGGTAGCCGCCGCGCTGGCTCCCCACGAGAACACGCTCGACGGCGACATCCTCCCCGGGGTAACGCCGGAGGGGGTCGTGGAGCTCTGGGACTACCTCCACGCCAGCTTTCCCAAGTCGGTCAGCAGGCTCAACGCCCGCTACTGGCCGCGGGTCATCCAGCTGGCCCCACGGCTCAACAGCCACCAGCGTGCCGAGCTGTTCTCACTGTTATGGGGTGAGCAGCCCCAACTGACCAACCTCTATCGCCAGCTCGCCCAGACTCTCGGCACTCTCGGCCATGCCTCTCGGGTCTTTGCCCCGCTGCGCTGCCTGGTGATGCGTGATGGTGACGGATTCAGCCAGCGCGACAGCATCATGAACGTGGATATCCTGGAGCGTCTTGGCCCCCCCCAGGATCAACCCCTGGACATCTGCCCGGTTAAGGGCTCGGAACTCGGCTCACCGGTAAGCTTACCTGTAGCCCAACTGGCTGCCCTGACAGCCGAGCTGACATTTCCACTCGTGGAGCCCACCCGCGACCCGCGAGTCGAAAAGGTCGACCTGCTCGACTTCCCCGGCTACCGGGGCCGCCTCAGCCTGCGTCAGATCGGCGAGCCTGGCAGCCAGGAGGGACTTTCCCAGCTGCTGCTGCGCGGTAAGGTCGCCTACCTCTTCGAGCGCTACACCGACAGTCAGGAAATGAACGGCCTGGTGGTATGCACCAGCTCCAGCAAGCAGAGCGACGTGACCAGTGTGGGGCCGGTGCTGAGTCGCTGGATAGAGAAAACTCAAGGCCAGACGGCTGCCGAGCGGGGCAGCCGCGACCCCGGACTGATCTGGGCTCTGACCATGTTCGACATGCGCATCAATGGCTCCCTCCAACAGCCTGACGGCCAGCTCCGCGAGGGGTGGGAAGGGCTGATCAAGATGACCATGCTCGAGCGCTTTGGCAGCTACGACTGGATGCAGGAATGGGCACCCGGCCAGGCGTTCGACAACACCTTCCTGGTGCGCAAGCCGCGTCTACCAGTGCCCTTCCTGGTTAACGAGGGGGGGCGCGAGATCGCCATTCATGACGATGCTGCCGAAGCGCTTGAGCGCATGGCAGCCACCTTTGTCGAGAGCCCCTCGGTACTGAAGCATGTCAACCAGCCTGATGAAGCCTGGCAAGCCATGCTGGCCCTGGACGACGGCGGCATGTCGCGTATCGGTGACTATTTGGGCCGCATCGCGGGTCTCGAGTACAAGCTCGGGCGTATCGCCAACCAGCTCGAGACCACTCAGCACACCCTGATCAAGGAACGCCTTGCCAAGTGGCATTTCGGCGACTCCGCCGGCGAGGTGGCAGAGAAGCGTGAAACCGCCAAACGCTTCTGGAAGGAACTTCAGACACGACTGCCTTCTTTGGGCGAATTGCAGAACCACCTCGAGCTCGACGATGAGCTGGTACGCGACCTCTACCTCAGCGACAGCGAGGACAGCCTCGTGACTGAGCAGGAGGTCGATGAGGATGAGACGGCAACAGACGATGCCGGTCTATACGGTGGAGGTGCCTTTGGCCTGGAGGGAGGCTTCGGCGACCTGCCCTTTGGCGAAGACCCTGCCAATGTTTCGGACACCACCACTGCTCCCCCTGAAGTCCCGGTGATGCAAAGTGCCGACCACCGCTTTGCTCGGGCTGTCTACAACGCCTGGGTCGGCCATGTACGGGAGCTGCCCCAACGCCAGGGTCTGATGAGGATGCTTGGCCTCGACCGCGAACTGGTAAAGCTGTTGGTCAATGAACTGATCACCGGTGCCAGCCGGCTCAAGGTACAGGAGCGGCTACACGAAGCCCTGGTTAGACGTGTGCAGAGCGGTGCTCGTCGCGACCGCCTGGCGGCACGCCAGGTACTCACGGCTCAGCTGGTACTGGGCGACTTTATCGCCTGGCTCGGCTTTCACTACCTGCCTACCGATCAGCGCCCAACAAGCTTCGTCGGCGCCAAGGCGCCACTGTTTGGCTATGAGCAGCGCCAAGTTCCCAGTGGAGAACCGCCTAATCTACCCGAGCAGCCGGTCAACCAGGCAGTGGTCTATCTGGGCGACTGGCTTTCAGGCCTATGCCTGATGACCCAGGAAAATGCCGGCCACGGTGGCGGGCGTGAAATCTCCATCGAACAGAACGAACGTCTCGGCACAGTGCTGGAGATGTTCACCGCCAGGGAGGCGACTCATGCGTAAGGTAGAACTGCGTCCGCTGGACACCAACCAACCCGGCCTGGGTCAGCTGGTAATCATCGGCTGGCAGGGTGACAACGAGGGCCTGGCGGTCGACATCCAGCGCAATCAGGACGAGTGCTTCCTGCAAGACGACGGGGAGTGGCGCAGCAACGCCTTCCGCTTCCACCTGCCGGCGCTGCAGCCCACCACCGACGGCCATCTCGGGGCGATAGTGGATGGAAAGATCGTCGACCCCCTGCTGGCAAATACGCACTCCACCAACATGGCGCGGGTCTATGGGCCGGACGGCACCCAAGTGGGTCAAGCACGACTACGCCTCGGCAAAGGGCTGATGCCTTCGGGCGCCCAGGGCAGCGCCCCAGCGGTCGATGACAGTGCTGCACTCGATGCGCCTGAGCCAATGCCTGCCTCAGAGCCACCGGCAGCAACGGTGCCGGAGCCCAAAACAGAGCCTGCGCCTCAGCCGGCAGAAGAGCCCCCAGCAGAACCCCAGCCTGAACCTGAGTCCTCAGAACCGCCAGGCACATCTGAGCCGTCGGGCAAAGGCAAGCGTTGGCTATGGATCCTGCTGGCAGCACTGATCCTCGTTGCCATTGTGGCCGCTGCCGCCTGGTTCGGCCTGTACATGCGCGACAAGAACCAACCGGGGCTCGACGAAGGGAGCGCGGTCGAGGAAGCCGTTGAGGAAGAAGCTAGCGCGACAGAAGCTCCAAACCCGGAGCCTACTGAAGAAGCTGACCCCATTGAGTCCACTACAGAGAGCGCACCACAAGCACCTGCCGAAAGTGAGGCCGTCACCGCTGCCGCCCCCTGCTCGCTGCAGCGCATGGGGGAAGTCGGTGAGCTCGAGTTCATTCAGGCCTGTACAGGCAACAGCAGCGCGGAAGACAACATGCTTGAAGTCATCGCTGACGCTCGGGACAACAACCACTGTGGCGTAGCGCGCCGGTTATATGCCCACCAGGCCCTTAATGGTGACGCTGCAGCGGCGCTGGCCTATGCCCAGGAGTTCGACCCCGCGCAACACTCACCCAGCGCCTGTTTCCCCGAGGCAGATGCGGAAACGGCCATCTTCTGGTACGAAACCGCGCTGGGCCTCGACGCAGATAACGCCGAAGCCAGCCAGCGACTGGAGGAGCTTCAGGGATGAGCCCACGCAACACCTTGCTGAGCCTGGCGCTGACCCTGCCGATGGGCACCATCGCTACACCTGCTCTGGCCGATCAGCGGCCGCTACTTCAGGAAGGCAAGCAGACCCTGTACCAGCGTGTGCTGACCACCCCCGGCTGCCGCCTTACCGACCAGGCCGGTGGAGATGGCGGCGAGCTGCAGCCGGCATTCAGCCGCTTCTACGTTTACCAACGGAGCCAGCAGAACGGTGAGGGCTGGCTGGAAGTCGGACCGGACAGCTATGGCAGCACCAGCGGCTGGCTGCCGGAAGCCTGCGCCGTCGACTGGAAGATGCAGCTCACCCTGTCGTTCACCAACCCAGCCAACCGCGATCGCTTGATGTTCTTCGACGATCGCGAGGGCCTGATGACGATCTTCGACGACTTCGAACCTTCCGGCCAGGTGGCGCCGCTGCGTGCCCAGTTGCAGCGGGATGGCGAGGCGCCAGGCATCGTTGCCCAGGAGCCAGAGTACTTCGTCGACCTTCACGAGCAGTTCTATCTACTGCCGATCCTGGAAGGTGAGGAGATCATGACCGAGGCGGGCTTCATGACTCGTCTACTGCGTGTGGCCTCGGTCAGCGAAGCTACGCAGGAGGACGAAACCACCCAGCAAGCCGAGGACATCACGGCCCAGCTACGTGAGTTCAATGCCGGAGTGGTCTTCGTCATCGACTCCACCATCTCCATGGGGCCCTATATCGAGCGAACCCGGGAGGCAGTCGAGCGAATCTATCAGCGCATCGAGCAGGAAGAGCTCACCGAGCAGGTCCGCTTCGGCCTGGTTTCCTTCCGAGACAGTGTTGATGCGGCCCCTGGTATCGACTATGTGACTCGCATGTTTGCCGACCCCAACGAGGTGGAGGACGGCAACGACTTCGTTGACCGTGTTGCCGGCCTGAGTGAGGCCCAGGCCTCCACAGTGGGCTGGGAAGAGGATGCCTACGCCGGTGTGATGCAGGCCATCGACGACGTTGAATGGAGCAACTTCGGTGCGCGATACATCGTGCTGATCACCGATGCCAGTGCCATCGACGGCAACGGCGAGCGCTCCTCCACCGGACTCGATGCAGACCAGGTTCGACTCGAGGCCGCACGGCATGGCATTGCAGTGTATACCCTGCACCTCAAGACACCCGGCGGGCAGGAGCGTGGCGACCATGCCGTCGCGGAAGGTCAATACAGCAACCTTTCTACCTTTGCCGGCACCGGCACTTCGCTCTACTACCCGGTGGATACCGGCGACGTGGCCCTGTTTGGTCAACGGGTCGACGCCCTGGCAACGGCCATCACGGACCAGGTGCATTCTGCCTATCTGGGCGAAGAAGCCATCGGCAGCGCCTTGCACGCTGAGGATGAGACCGAAGATGACGCCAGCCAGCAGCGGCTGATGGATGATATGGAGCTGATCGGTCACGCCATGCGCCTGGCCTATCTCGGCGAGGCAACCGGCAGCCAGGCACCGCCGGTATTTGAAGCATGGATCAGCGACCGCGACCTGATCGCCCAGCACGTTCCCACCACCGAGGTTCGCGTACTCCTTACCAAGGGTCAGCTGAGTGACCTCAGCGACGTGGTCAGCGAGATCCTCGACGCTGCCAATGCCGGACTGATCTCTCCCACCGACATGTTCGAACGCCTGCGTTCCGTCGCGGCCGCCATGGGAGCGGATCCAAACCAGGTGCAGCAGAGCGAAGGTCAGCAACTCGGCGAGCTGGGCCTGATGGGAGAGTACCTCGAGGATCTCCCCTACCAGAGCGAGGTGCTCAACCTCGATGAGATCACCTGGCTGAGCTGGGACGGCTTGCAACAGGAACGCTTCATTCGGCGCCTGGCAACCAAGCTGCGTCACTACCAGCGCTACAACGAGGACGTGGATCGTTGGGTATCGCTTGCCGAAGGCGCCGACCCTCGCGATGACGTCTACCCGGTCCCGCTTGAAATGATGCCCTGACTACCGTGCTGATCTTGAGAGAACTGAGCATCACGCGAGGCCAGGGAACCGGGTGCCATGAGGTACACCTGCCCCACCTGGAGTTGGCTAGCGGCGACATGCTGGCCGTCGTGGGCCCCAGCGGATGCGGCAAGAGCACCCTGCTGGAGGCCCTCGGGCTGCTGCTCCAGCCGCGCTCGCTGAAGCGGTATGCGCTGGGGCCGAACGCCATCGACCTGGCCGCCATGCTCCAGGACGGCGACGAATCTGCCCTGGCCAGGATCCGTTCTCGGGAGTTGGGGTTCCTGCTTCAGAACGGCGGTTTGCTGCCCTTTCTGAGTGTGCGCGACAACATTGCCCTCCCCCGCCGCCTACTCGGTCTTACAGCCAGTAGCGAGCGGGTCAGGCATGCCTGCGCGACCCTGGGCCTTGAGCCACTGCTCGACAAGCGGCCTGGCGAGCTCTCCATCGGCGAACGCCAACGCACGGCCTTCGTGCGCGCCATGGCCCATGAGCCAAGGCTGCTTCTAGCCGATGAGCCGACTGCCGCCCTCGACCCCCAGGCCGGGGAACGGCTGTTCGCGTTGATCCTATCGCTGGTCCAGGAGCTCGATATGGCCGCGCTGGTGGTCTCACACGACCACTCATTGGTGAACCAGTTCAGGCTACCAAGGCTGGTGGCCAATCTGACGTCAGGAGGATGTCGCTTTGAGCCAGAGCCCTAGCACACACCCGGTAGGAACGGGCCGCGCGACACTGATCCTGCGCCTGGCCATTCAGGATCTATGGCATGACCGCCAGGTCTCGGTGTGTGTCGCCGCGGCGCTGGTTGCGGTCATCGCGCCACTACTCCTGCTGTTCGGCCTCAAGCATGGGGTGGTCAGTCAGCTTCAGCATGAACTACTCGACGATCCGCGCAACCTCGAGATCCGCATGCTGACCAGCGGCAGCTACGACGAGGCCTGGCTCGAGGAGTTGCGTGCGCTGCCCGGCGTCGGCTTCGCCATCGGCCAGACCCGGTCACTCAACACCCAGGCCGATCTGCTGCGCGATCGCCAGCACTTTCTGGAAGGCACTGAGCTGATTCCCTCTGCCGCTGGTGATCCCCTGCTGAGCGGCCAGGCCCAATCTCCGCAAGGCATCAAGGTAGTACTCAGCGAACCGGCCGCACGACGCCTCGAAGTAAGCGAAGGAGATCAGCTGACCCTGGCGGCCAGTCGCCGTCTGGATGACCGCCAGGAGCGCGGGCAGTTGCAGGTAGAGGTGTCAGGGGTACTGGAGGCAACCCGCTTCCCGCGCCCTGCAGCCTTCGTCGACCTGGCACTGCTGATCGAGCTGGAACGCTTCCGCGACGGCCATGCCAGCCCCATGCTCGGAGTGGAACATGGCACTCAGCGAGATGACTACCCGCTACGTTTCGCGCGGGCCCGCGTATATGCCAGCGACGGCGACGCCGTGGCCGGCGTTGTAGAAGCGCTCGAGGCCCGCCGTATCGAGACCGCCAGCCGGCTGGCCGAGATCGCCAATGTGCGCGCCATCAACCGCGTACTCGGGCTGATCTTCGGTGTCATCGCCATCACCGCCCTGACCGGCTGTCTGGCCTCCATGGCCGGCGCCTTCATAGCCAATATCGACCGCAAGCGGCGTGAATATGCCGTGTTGCGCCTGCTCGGCTTCCAGCGTCGCACGGTTGCCATCTATGTGGCGTTGCAGGTCGTCCTGCTCACACTGCTTGCCTACATCGTCGGCCTGGGGCTATTCGCCCTCGGCTCCGCCGTCTTCAACCGCGCCCTGGCCACCAGTCACATGGCGGCCGGCGTCGTCAGTCATATCACCATCGCCCACGCCCTCGTTGCCCTGGCACTGACCCTCGCTGTCGCCCTGCTGGTGGCGGTCATCGGCGTGGCGCGTGCCTTCGGCATCCAGCCCGCGGAGAGCCTACGTGAAGCCTGAAATGCACCCTGCCATCCGTCTCGCCACACTGCTCACCGCGGTAGGCGTCGGCCTTACCGTCTCACTTGCGGCGCAAGCCCAGGAAGAGTGGGACGAGCGGCTCTACAACCCATCCCCCCAAGAGGACGATGTCATCCTGCCGATGCCCTGCGGAGGGGCCATGGCGTTTCGCCAGATCCACGTACCAGCCAGCGAACCACTGGACGATTTCCCGGTACAGGTAGGCCAGGATGGCACTGGCTGGGGCTATGTGGAGCAAGCTCGCCCAGCCTTCATCTCGGGAAGCTTCAGCGGCGACGAGGATGCTGCGTCGCGCCATTACCTGCTGGCCAAGTACGAGCTGACCGAGCTGCAGTTTGAGGCCCTGACCGCCGATGAATGCCCTGCTCCTTCGAACCGCAAGCGGTTCCCGCACGTAGAGCTGAGCTGGTTCGACGCGATGCAGTTGAGCGATGCCTACAACGTGTGGCTACGTGAGCATGCCCCCGACGCCCTGCCGCGAGAAGATGGTGTTCAGGGCTTCCTGCGCCTGCCCACCGAGGTGGAGTGGGAGTTCGCCGCCCGTGGCGGCCTGGAGGTCAGTACCGCCGAGTACCGTGACTCTCGCTACCCCATGCCCGAAGGGCTCAACGCCCACGAGTGGTATTCGGGTGCCCAATCCTCCAATGGCCGCCTCCAGCTTGCCGGCCTGCTGGCCCCCAACCCGCTGGGCCTTCATGACATGCTGGGCAATGCCACCGAGATGATGTTCGAGCCCTTCCGGCTCAACAAGCTGGACCGCCAGCACGGCCAGGCAGGTGGCTTCGTGGTGCGCGGCGGCAGCTACCTGACGCCACGCGAGGATCTGCGCTCAGCCCTGCGCGGAGAAGAGCCCTACTACACCAGCAGCGAACCCTCCGCCAACGGCGCCCACAACCGCGGTCGTGCCACCGGCCTGCGCCTGGCATTGGTTGCCCCCACCCTGACCTCCCGGGAGCGCATTGCCGCCATCGAGGCGGGTTGGTCTGAACTCGGCCTTGGCGAGGAGGAACTGGATGGCTCTCCCGGCACCGTCCTGCAGCTGGCAGAGCTGGCCTCCGGCATCGAGGACGATGCCCTGCAGGAGGAGCTGCAGTCGCTTGAAAGACAGCTGCGGGCCAGTAACCAGCGCCAGGAGGAGGCCCGCAACCAGGCCATTCGCGCAAGCCTCAACCTGGGCGCCTTCCTGTGCACCAAGCTCGAGGACGACGGCGTCTTCTATGACTTCCTGGCCGACAACTATCAACTCAACTGTGAAGGCGATGACCCGGATGCCAGTTGCACCATGCGCCAGTCGCGCCTTACCGAGCAGGAGCAGCGGCTACAGGGGCTGAGCCGCTACTACGCTAGCAGCCTGGTGGAATCCGCCACCTTGTATGGCCATGAGCCCATCGCCCAACAGGTGGAGGTGTTTGGCGAGATCCTCTCGCGCAACCCCCAGCTGAGCGGGCTAAGCCCCTACCTGCAGACCTACTGGCAGCACCAACGCCAGTATTTCGATGACCAGCGCATCACCGCCGAGGCCTGGCTGGAAAGCTGTAAGGCCATGGCAGACCAATAAAACCACTAACCTCAATACGCAAGGGAAACCACCATGACACTGACTGTCCCCTCCACCTTCAAGAAGCTGCTGATCGGTTCCGCCGTTGCCAGCGCGCTGTTCCTCACCGGCTGTGCCAGCACCGGCAGCAGCATGCTGGGCGCCGACCAGAACGCCGACTCGCGACTGACCCAGGGCAACGACGCCAGGTTCTTCAGCAAATCGGGCTATCAGGCCTGCGCCGCCGGTGCCGCCGTTGGCGTGGCGGGATGCTTGCTGAGCGGTAACCAGAAGGCGTCTTGCATGATATCTGCCGGCCTGACCGCCTGTGGGGTCGCCATGGGTGCCAACTATTACCTTGACCAGCGTCGCGAAGAGTATGCCTCCACCACCGAGCGCCTCGAGGTGATGAGCCAGGACATCCAGGAAGATACGCAGAAGGTAGTGGCACGTACCGAGACGGCGCGTCAGGTCATGGCCGATGACCGCGCACGTATTGAACGCCTGGAGCAGGAGATGGCCGAGCAGCGCGTCGATCAGGCCGAGGCGGAGCGCGAGCTCGCTGCCATCGACAACAACATCAGCATCCTGCGTCGCGACCTCGGCAACATGCAGCGCACCGTGACCGAGTATGAAGAGGTCGCCGAGCTGGAGCGCCAGGAAGCGAGCCCCCAGGAAATCGCCAAGGTCGAGCAGGAAATCGAGGTCATGAACAAGCAGGTTCTCGCCCTGCAGCAGGAAGTCGATGACCTCTACAACATGCGTTCCGCCATCACCCTGGGTTGAGGAGACCAGCATGCCCCTTCGTGTCCTTCTTGCCCTGGGCGGCCTCGTGCTGCTGAGCGGTTGCGCCACCACACCGGAAGCCTGCGACCCCTCCAACCGGGACGCTAGCCTGATGACCAAGTTCTCCTGTGACACTGGTGGCGGCTATCGGGCCCGTATCGATGCTGGCGAGCAGCAGGTTCGGCTCGACCGGGAGGAAAACGCCCTGTTCCGCGCTATCGACCGCCAGATCGCCGAGCAACAGCGTGCCACACGCAACGAACTGCGGGTCACCAATGCCCAGCATCATGAACTGGAGCGCGACCTCCAGGCCCTGGTGGCCAAGCTGCAGGACCGTAGCCAGGACCAGCTCGGGCTTCAGCATCAGCTCAACGCACTGGCAAGCCAGACAGGACCGGATGCCGACGCGCCGAGCCCCGAGTCAGAGACCCTGGAAGAACGTCAGGCGCGGCTGGAGTCGTTGCAGCAACAGGTCAACCGCCTGCAGCAGAGCCTGGGCTACACCCCGTGATCTCGGCCAGCCACGACCACGCCAGGGAGGGCGACCATGCAGCGCATTCTGCGTGATGACGACCATACTCTTGTCGACCCGCAGCAACCCGGGCGACGACAAGAGTTGGTCCACCGCTACTGCCCTCCGAGCATCGGCAACCTGTTTGCCGTGGCACGCCAGGGCCGCACCGGCAACCTGGAGTGGTGGACGGAGCTCCCCGGTCAGCCGCGTCGTCTTGAAGAGCTGACGCCTGCAGAGCAGAAAGCCCTGCAGGAGCGGCTTGCCCAGCGCCTGGCGGCGCTGGGTAATCTGATTGCCGAGCTGGAGCGGCGTGGTGACCCAGCAGTGTCAGAGCTGCGGCAGCTTCCCACGTCGGCGGCGCCAGATAGCCTCTATTCGGTAGGCGGTGAACCGCTGCTGATTCGCTGGGTGCCTACGGTCCCGGTGGCGGCTTCGGCAGCATCGCCAGTGACCGGACCCGCAGCCTCCGCCATGCCAGTGGCTCCTGTGAGCAAACCGCGCAGGCACTGGCTGGTGCCGGTCACCCTGCCGTTACTGCTAGCACTGGTGCTGCTTGGCCTGTGGTGGCTGTTCCAGCATTGGGAGCGGCTCCCTCTGCCCTGGCTGAAAAGCCAGGATCCCGTCGTGCCCCCGGTGGCGCAGGAAGCCGATCCTGCTCGCACGATTGAGGAGCCTGTGCTGGGTACCGGAGATATTCAGGTCACCCTGCGATGGGAAGGCAGCGCTGACCTGGATCTGGCCGTTACCGATCCCAACGGAGACACGGCGTATTTCAGCAGCCCCTCCACGCCCTCCGGTGGACAGCTCGATGTGGATTCCAACGCCAGCTGCCAAACCAGCTTCCGGAACCCCGTTGAGAATATCTTCTGGGATTCTGGCAACAATCCTGAAGGCGTGTATACGGCCACTGTCTCTCTGTATTCGCGCTGCAATGAGGTACGTGAGCCGATCCCCTTCGAGTTATCCATCAGCGTAAATGGTAATACAGAAACACAGACGGGAACGGTCAACGCCCCATCTCCCCGTCAAGTCTTTGAGTTCCCCTTCCCATAGGGCGGGGCGCTCAAGCCTCGGTGGGGTATTCCGCATAGATAGAGTGCCCCACCTTTCTCAACCACACTACAGCAAACACCAACCCTACGATTCAAGGAACGGACATGTCTCAACCTAGCAACCAAGTCTCTTCTGCCCTGCTACCTGCCGTAATCAGTGCGCTGATTGTCTGTGTGGTCCGCTTCTTCACCATTCCGTGGAGTATCTGGAAGGGGGCCGCGCTGCGCCTTGCCGACATGCGTCACCGTGATGAGGCCGAAGTGATCGCTTCTTCTCGTTCGGAATTTCCGGTGTTTGACTGGCTGCGTGCCGCCTGGGACGGAATGATCTTCCTCTCCTGGTTTATTGGCATCATCTTGAGCGTAATGACGTTCTTCACCGTCGCCTTCGGTTACTACGGCACCTTCTTCACCGGGCTCACCTCCATGGTCGGCGCCCTGATCCTGACCTACTTCTCGGTCATTACCATGTCACTGATGAAAGAGAGCCTGATCATCATCCTGTCGATCGCGCTCAACGTGGAGCGTCTTTCCCGGGACAAGAACGCCTGACTAAAACGAACCACCTCGTGCCCCTGGGCACCTCAAGCAGCCAAGCAGCCAAGCAGAATTACATACAAGGGAAAATGAGCATGGATAACAGCACTACCGCACCGGCCAACACCTCCGATGGCATGGCCAAGGCCGTCTATATCCTCTACCTCGCCGGGTTACTGACCGGCATCACCGCGGTGATCGGTGTCGTCATCGCCTACGTCAACCGCAGTGACGCTCCCGAGTGGTTGCGCAGCCACTATCAGTTCCAGATCCGAACCTTCTGGATGGGCTGCCTGTGGATCCTCGTCGCCAGTCTGCTCTCGATGGTACTGATCGGCGTGCTGGTCTGGCTGGCCTGGATCGTTTGGCTGGTCATCCGCATGGTCAAGGGCTGGAAAGCACTTTCCGCTCAGCAGGCCCACCCGGCCCCCACCACCTGGATGTTCTGACATCGCCGATCGCAGGCGTATGGCCAGTGGTCATGCGCCTGCCCTCAGGAGAGATCAACAATGAAACGAATCGCTATCGTCCTGCTCTGCCTGCTGGCGACCAGCATCGCCCATGCTGGCCCTGCAAATGTCCAGGCCTGCGTCGATGAACGCATCCAGACCTTCCATCAACTCGAAGGCCCTGACGCCCCCATCCGGATGGATATCCTGGGAGAGTGGGAAGAAGAATGTGAAGCTGGCATCGGCATGTCTGCCGATCCGATCCAAGCCTGTGTAGAGAAGCGCATCGACGAATTTCGTCACCACAATGGCCCCGACGCACCGATCCGCATGGATATTCTCGGCGAGTGGGAAGCCGAGTGCCAATGACGGTTGGCTGTGTAAGCAGCTGCGGGACCAGACACTATTCTCACTGACTAAGGCAGTAGGCATGGCCGCACCAGCGTCGCCCTCTTGCGACACCCGAGCCGCCACACTACTCTGGCCGCAGTGCCCCTCACCTGCGGCGTCGCCATGCCTCTCCAGCCTTCCGTCTCGACCTTTCACGCCCTGCTCAGCCAGCGTCAGGATCGCGCCCTGCTCCAGGAGATCTGGGAGCACTTCCCCGAACACATGTTCCTGATTCGCGTGGAGTCGCCGCAGCGCTTCGTGGTGGAGGCGGTCAACCCCGCCCAGCAGGCCACCATCGGCTACGCCTGCGTGGGGCTGACCATGGAGGAACTGCTCCCCGACCCCGAGCAGGCGCGCAGCGTTACCGGCCACTACCGCGACTGCCTGGCCTGCAACCACCCGATCCGCTACGAGGAGACCGGCCACTTCCACAAGGAGAACGACGTTCTCCTGCACTGGCTGACCCTGCTGGTGCCGCTACACGACGACGAGGGCAACATCACCCACCTCTTCGGCATCTCCCAGAACGTCACCGAGCTGCGCCTGGCGCGCCAGGCTCTGGAGGAACAGAACGCCCGCCTCGAGGCACTGGTGGAGGAGCGCACCGCCGAGCTTCGGGCGACCAACGCCCGGCTCGAGGATTTGGCCAGCCGCGACGAACTCACCGGCATCCCCAACCGTCGCCAGCTGACCGCCCTGACCGAGCACGCCATGCAGCGCGCCCGTCGACAGCACGCCCCTCTGGCGCTGCTGATCCTCGATATCGACGGCTTCAAGGCGATCAACGACTCCCAAGGCCATCTGGCCGGCGATGCCATCCTGCGCGAGGTGGCCAAGACCCTGACCGAGACCCTGCGCGAGAGCGACCTGCTGGGCCGCTTCGGCGGCGACGAGTTCGTGGCCGTGCTGCCCGACACCCGGGCGGAAGATGCCAAGCGCCTCGCCGAGCGCCTGCGCGCGTCGGTGGCCCAGCACTGCGGCTGCACCCTGGGCCTCGGCATCGCCGAATTCACCCCCCACGATGACTTCGCCTCGCTGGTGGAGAGCGCCGACTGCGCCCTGCTGCGTGGCAAGCGGGCACGTGGCGTCTCGCGCTGAGGCACTGCCTCATGACGGAGTTATTGGGGTTATCTATTTTGACCAACCACTACCCAAGGGTTACTATAACCCCATAAACGAACGGAGCCTGACGTGAAGAGCAGCGAGCTGATCAAGGAACTCGAGGCGGACGGCTGGACTCTGGATCGAATAAAAGGCAGTCACCATCACTTCAGGCACCCAACCAAAAACGGAACAATCACCGTGCCGCACCCGAAGAAGGACCTAAAGAAAGGCTTGGTACAGGGAATAAGAAAGCAGGCTGGCCTCAGGTGAGGCCGATCACGCCGGCTCACCACAGGAGACACAACATGCATTACCCCATTGCCATTGAAGTCGGCGACGAGCAGCACGCTTACGGCGTGGCGGTGCCTGACCTCCCGGGTTGCTTCTCTGCCGGGGACACCTTTGACGAGGCCATCATCAATGCCCGCGAGGCCATCGAGGGGCATCTTGAAAGCCTTGCCGAGCATGGAGATCCGATTCCGACGGCCAGCGCCATCGAACGTCAGCTGGCAAATCCCGACTATGCCGGCTGGGTATGGGCCGCCGTCGAGATCGACATGACCCCCTATCTGGGAAAGAGCCATAAGGTCAACGTCACCCTGCCCGACCTGCTGATCAAACGCATCGACACCGCGGTCGAGCGACACGCCGAATTCAAGAGCCGCTCGGGATTTCTCGCTCGCGCCGCCCTGCACGAACTCGAGCGCCATGCCCAATGAATGGATCGCCCAGCGGCGTCACATCTATCTATCAACCGCGAGACCGCGCCCTGCTGCGCGGCAAGCGGGCCCGCGGCGTCTCGCGCTGAGATTTCTCAGAAGTACCACGACATCCCCAGGCTCACCTCGTGGGCGTGGTCATCGCCCTCCACGCCGGCGCGCAGGTCTAGGGCCTTGCCAAGTGCCAGGCGGTGCTGGAACTGCCAGCGTGTACGGCGGCCCGGCTCGCCCTTCAGCGCATCCACATGCGAGACCTGCACCAGGCTGCGCTGCCGGGCGCTCCAGTGGCTGAGCACGCCGAGTTGCGCCATGGGCGCGACGGGGCCGGCCTGGTGCCGCTCGCTGCGCAGCCGGCCGCCGATCATGGCGAACGGCAGGTGGCGGCCCAGCCGCTGCGACTTGCCGGCCAGCAGGGTGGCATGGCCCTCCAGGCAACGTTGGCAATTCAGCCGGCCGCGCTCGATGCCGGCGGAGGCGTGCCAGGCCACATCGGGCAGCGCCGGCAGCGGCACGCTGCGCGCGTGCAGGTTGGTGACATGGAAAAACTCGAGACGCCGCAGACGCGGGCCCTCGTCGGTGAGGTCAAGCTCGGTGCGACCGATCTCCAGCGCGGCATTGGGCATGCGGGTGGCGTTGGCGTCGAGCAGGTCGTACTGCAGCGGGCGCAGGGTCAGGCGGGCGCCGCCGCCCAGTTCGTCGTTGTAGAGACCCGCCACACTGACTCGCGCCGGCGGCGTGGCCTCATGCAGCGGCACCTGCTCGCCGGGGGCCAGTGGCTCGCTGCCCGCCGGCAGCACCAGGCGGGCCTGCAGCAGGCGGCGCTCGATCTCGGCCAGCCCCGGCTCGTCACCGGTCTGCTCGAGGAAGGCGGCGTGACCCAACAGGGTATCCAGCACCGGGGCGCGACGCTCGGGCGTGAGCGCCTGGAACGCCGGCGCCTCGAGCTTCAGGCGCTCGACCTCCGGCCATACCGCCCGGGCGGCGGCCTGCTCCCCGGGCGCCAGCGCCAGGTAGCGCCACTCGGTCTGCAGCCGCCGCGAGGGCACGTGGCGTGTCTTCTCCAGCAGCGGGCGGCCGTCGACCTCGGCCTCGCCGATGGCGCGCACCAGATCCTCCGGAGCCACCCAGGGGGCGCTGCCGGGGGTGAGGTCCTCCTCCACCACCAGCTCCAGGGTGCGGGCGATGCGCGAGGCGCAGTTCTCGGTGAGGAAGAGGTAGTCGAAGTCCTGGCCGATCACCTCGTAGAGGTGGGCCACCAACAGCTCGCGATCGGCCTCGGGCAGGGCCAGGCGGTAGTGCCACAGGTCGCGCATCTCGCGCTCTGAGTAGAGCGCGGTGTTGCGATAGAAGGGGGCGCGGGAGTAGCGCGCCTCGTAGCCACCAAACACACCCTTGGCCATGTAGGGGATCAGGCCATCCTCCTCGGGCACGTCGGCGCCGAAGTTGAGGCTGGTGTCCAGCAGCCGGGTGAGTGACTCGCCCTCCCCGTCCTCGGGCGGCTCCAGGTGCAGCATCAGGTGGCCGAAGAAGGAGGCAGGGTTGCCGAGATACCCCGAGGCAAACATCAGCCCTGCCTCGGCGCCGGCGTGCTGATCGCGCCACGCGTCCCACTCCGGGCACTCGGCCACGTGCCAGGTCTCGCCGGTCATGCGGTTGAGCCACAGCGCACGGGCGGGGAAACGACAGCGGGCATGGGGCTCGCCCTCGCGGGGAGCCTGACGCAGGGCAGCCAGGGTGGCCTGGAGCTCGGCGGCGGGGTCGAAGGCACCGTTATCGGCCAGGAAGAAGGCCTCGCTCAGCACGGCGCTGCGCGCCTCGCGGAACATGCCGTCGCGGTCGAAGTGCAGCAGCGACTGCCACTGGGGGTGGTCATGAAGCGCGCGCTCGGCGGCCTGGGCGCCGGCGGCGTTCAGGCACAGCAGGGCCAGCAGCGTCACCAGGTGGCGTCGCATAACGGGGTCCTTGCGGGAAGTCGGGGAAAGGCCTGTCTATCGACGCGGGGTCGGGCGATGCCCGACCCCGCGAAACGCTAACAGAGTTGCCTGGGCAAGCGCTTAGCTAGCGCTGCAGTCCACGGCGGCCTGGTTCAGGCTGGTGTAGAAGCCGTAGGCCTTGTCGGCGTGCGCCTGGTCGGCGTAACCAGCGACGGCGCTGGCTTCCTGCAGGTCGGCACGCAGCTGGCTGACCACGCCCTGGCGGGCCTCGGCGCCGCAGTTCATCAGGCCGAGTGCTGCGGTGAGGTGCTCGCCCTCGCCCATGGCGGTTTCCATGGCCAGCTGGTCGTAGGTCTGGTCGACGAACTGGGCGACCTCGACTTCCTTGCTGCTGCAGGTCTCGGGGGAGACGGTGGCGGAGGTCACGGCGGTGGTGCCCAGGTCCCAGATCACGTTGGAGATGGCGGCGGCAGTGCCGTTCTCGTCGAAGATGGCCGCGCCGATGCCGCAGTGCTGCCAGGGGTTGATGTCGCCCTGGGTGGCAGCAGAAGCGGTGGTCGCGCCCAGGAGTATCAGGCTGCCGGCCAGCGCGGCGGCGGAGACGGTGACGAATTTCATGCGTTTCAGTTCCCTTTGTTTCCAGATGCCGGCCTCGTTCTTTTAGCTACCGGGAGGGGCCGACGACCCCCGATATTCGTTGCGTGTTTCTGGAGGGCTCGCCATGGAATAGATGGCCAGAGAAAGGCCAGGCGGCGAGTTCAAGCTCCCTTTGAACCGACTACAATTTTACACATTCGGATACACGGAATAAAGCGAATTGCGCCTTGTGGAAGGTGACGATGGTCGAAGGCTCAGGGAGAGGTCAGGCGTCCAGCATCGCCAGCGTATGCGCCCGCAGCTGGATCAAATCACCTGAGTGATAACGCCACGCCTGACTGGGCATCAATAGGGTGTCATCGCACGGAGCGCCAGCGACCAGACCGCCCCGGCTCAGAACCTCGCCTTGCCATCGATGACGGCCTGAAACCCCGCTTCGGTAATCGGCTGGTTCTGCGCGTCGACCACGTTAGCCCCAAGCCGCGCCAGATCCTTGGCAAGCGCCACCAGGCGCACGAGCTGCAGCTTGTTGGGTGAAGAGGAGCGGCGTTCCTTCATAATGCGGATGCTAAGGCCCTTAATCGGCCACTGGCCACTGTTGTCATTGAACGAGGGCAGGGTCGCTGGGGGATAGGCATTGGCGACAAGAATCGGGTTGCGCGGCGAGACCCCCGCGATGGTGAACGAGCGAGTCTCGCTCTCGAACACGCCTCCCGCCGCCGCCAGCACGTTGCCGATGTTCAGGTTCAGCCCTGCCGAGGGGCTATCGAACACCACGACAAGTCCCCAGGCTCCCGTTTTTTCATCCACCAGTACCGGGGCCATTGAAGTTTCTTTCGCAACGGTGCCGGCGCCGGCGGGTAAGCTCGCCCGGCGGCTTTTCACCACACCGCGCTGCTGCCACGGGGATTGCCCGCTCCATAACAGGTAAACCAGCACCAGGCCGCAATTGAGGCTGATCCACATCGCGATGATGGCGACCAGCAGCAACGTCGTCATGGTATACATTGGGCTCTCGTCAACGATTTTCGTGTCTTTTCGGAAGGCACCTTGGGCCTCGCAAGGCCTCAGGACGAAACCAAGCAGGCTAATTGATAAGTCAAACAAGACGAGAAAGCAATGGATTAAGTCGTTTTTTCTAATGCAATGTCCGATAAAGTCAACATCGCCAGCGTATGCGCCCGCTGCTGGGTCACGGCGTCATCCAGAATGGCCAGCAGCTGGTCGTAATCCTCCGGCATCTCGGTCTCCATGCCCGTTTGCTCGAAGCGGTGGATCGTTTCCTGTGTCTCGCCGATCACCTGTTGCAATTCATCGATCACCTGCTGGTGCTCGTCTTCAGTCATTCGCTCACTCCGTCTGCAGTTTATGCGCGCGGTGATAGAGCTTCTTGGCGCTTTCTATGGCGACGGATTCAGACTGGTCGAGTTCCAGCAGTGGGCTAGCCTGGATATTGCATCAGACATGAAAAAGGCGGCTGAAAATCGGTTATGATTCAAGCTCCTACACCAGAATCAACCGCCTCAGCCGCCATGACAAAATGTACCACGCCGTCCGCTTCCTTTCCACGCTGCAAAGGCCGTCAAGTCATCGCCCGTTTCGATGGCGGTGATGTCACTTCCGACGGCGGTATCCTGCTGCTGCGGCAGCTCGATCGCGAGATGGGCCTGACCCGCGCCGTCGCTCGCCGGCTCAGCGACGAGCGCGACCCTCAACGCTGTCTGCATCGCACCGAAACCCTGGTCCGGCAGCGCGTGTTCGGCCTGGCGCTGGGCTATGAGGATCTCAATGACCACCAGGCCCTGCGTCACGACATCGCCCTGCAGACCGCCGTCGATACCGATGGCGTGCTGGCCAGCCAGTCCACCTTGTGCCGCTTCGAGCAGCAAGCCGACCGGGACTGGGCGATCACCATCCACGAAGAGATGATCGAGCAGTTCATCCGCTCGTTCCGGCGGCCACCCAAGAAACCGCTCTACCTCGACTTCGATGCCACCGACGATCGGGTGCATGGCCAGCAGCTCGGGCGGCACTTCAACGGCTACTACAACCACTACATCTTCCTGCCGCTGTTCGTATTCTGTGGCGACCAGCTGCTGGTCAGCTATCTGCGTCCGGCCTCGCTGGATGCCGCTCACCACGCCGGTGCCATCCTCGCCCTGTTGGTTCGGCGGCTGCGCCAGGCGTGGCCTGAGGTGAAGATCGTCTTCCGAGGCGACAGCGGCTTCTGCCGTCCACTGATCCTCAACTGGTGTGACCGCCACGGCGTCGATTACATCATCGGCCTCGCCGGCAACAAGCGCTTGGCCAAGCTGGCTCTGGACATCGACTACACGTCGGCTATCCGCTTCGAGAAGAGTTGGGAGAAGGAGCGTGTCTTCGGCTTCATCGAGTACGCTGCCAAGAGCTGGAAGGAGCGTCGACGCAAGGTCATCGTCAAGTCCGAGACCAGCCGGCGTGGCTTCAACACCCGCTATGTGGTCACCAGCCTGCGCGGCTGCAGCGCCGAGTGGCTCTATGACCACCGCTACTGTGCCCGAGGCGAGATGGAGAACCGTATCAAGGAGCAGCAGTTCCTGTTCTCCGACCGCACCAGCTGCCACGAATGGTGGCCCAACCAGTACCGACTGCTGCTGTCGGGGTTGGCCTACCTGCTGCTGGAGCGGCTACGCCGGATCTACCTCAAGCGCACCGCCTTCGCCCAGGCCCAGGTCAACACCCTCCGCCTGAAGCTGCTGAAGATCGGCGCTGTCATCACCCGCAACACGCGCACGATTCGGCTGATGTTGAGCAGCCAGTACCCGGAGCAGGACCTCTTCCTGAAGCTGGCCAGCAAGCTGGTGCCGGGATAGCGCCGCGGCGTGCTGTCCCCGGCACAGAAAACACATGGGGGTAGGGGGAAATGCGCCTTGAGCTCAGGAAATTGATCAATATATAGCCAACTTCCAGCTCTGGGCGGCATCATCGCCACCAAACTTGGCATCTGGGTGCTGCTGACCAACCCGATGCAACATCCGGGCTAGAGAAGTGACCAAGTCCTTGGGCTGCCGCTTCGAGCTGATCGGAATAACGCTTGAGCAGATGTTCAAGACTCATGTTGATCATCATCACTTCCACTCGAACTTTTGTCGTACCGTCGTCAAGCGCCGGCGTTCCGCTTCGTCCTGACAGCGTTCGATTCGCGCCGTCAGCGTGTTCTCGACCAGATGGCGGGTGGCCTTGAGCTTGGGCAGGATGTCACGTTTCAACTCACGGGCATCGATCTGGTCAGTCATATGTAGTCACACGGGAGAGTGTTTGCACCCTCCCTGCTTCCCACACCGGACAACTATCAGTTAACAGCCTCCATGACCTGTACATCTTCAGGGATCTCACCATCCCATTGAGTAACATTCAAGCCGGTGACATTTGCCGCTTCAGGGCCTTTAGGGACTTCATCGCATAATGGCTGCAAGTCAGCCAACCTGCCATGAATCACAGCCTCAACACTGCCATCAGGAAGGTTGCGTACCCAGCCGGGAATAGCACGATCTTCAAGCTGGGTCGCAAACCAGCGGCGATAACCAACGTCTTGGACTTTTCCTTGAATGTGTAACCGAAGGGTAAGAATGTCATCATTCTTGAGCTGGGGCGGCAAACCTTTAGGAAGGTTAAACTTCCATGGTTCAACCTTAGCTTTGTCACAGAACAGCCTATGGGCTGCCTCAGTAATTGTGTGCCATGCCTGTTGCACATGATTGCCATCCGGCAGCTGAGCCACCCAGTTACGCATGGCTGGATTGAGTTCAAATATGACTATTTTACCCTTGTGCTCCGGATCAGTAGATAAGGCAAAATCCACACCGTTATACCTGAATCCGTGAGACCGGCCCCCAGGAATGCTTCTAACCTACTGAACTGCATGGCAATATAGCGAATATCGCCATTCACCCAGACAGTGCCATGCCCAACGTCAAGTTCCGCGCCAGTCGCCGCACCCTCACCAGCCACGCCGGGCTGTCCATCATCGGGCAATGCTTCGAGATCGCTGGCGTCGACAGCATCGACAGCCGCTTCCCCACCACGCTGGGCATGCGCACCAGTGACGTGATCAAGAGCTACCTGGGCCTGCTGTGTCTGGGCATGAGCGACTATGACGCCATCGAAAACTTCCGCCGCGACAAGCCCTTCCAACAGCTGCTGACCCTGCAAAAGGTGCCGAGCACGGCGACGCTGCGACAGCGGCTGGAGAAACTTGCCGCCAACGACCTGCAGGCGCGCACCGCCACCTGGTCCACGACCCTGCTGTCACTGATCGAAGCACCGATCACCGCCGAGACGACGCACGTCTGCCTGGACATCGACACCTTCGTCATGGACAACAGCAACTCGAAGAAGGAAGGCGTCTCGCGGACCTACCAGAAGGTCGATGGCTACACCCCGATCGCCGCCTATCTGGGCAACGAAGGATGGTGCCTGGGTCTGGAACTGCGGCCTGGCAAGCAGCACACCATGAAGGAGAGCAACGCCTTCCTGGAGCGGGTACTGCCTCGCGCCCCCCCAGTGTCAGGATGAGTGTCGCACCCTCTGATACCCTGTTCTTATAAACCGATCAGGGGGCGAAAGGAGACACTCATGCCTCGTTACTCCGAGGAGCGCCGGCCAGCCGTGGTCACCAAGCTGCTGCCTCCCCACAACCTCTCTCCGCAGGTGATCGCGGAGCAGGAAGGGATCTCACTGGGCACCGTCTACAAGTGGCGTAAGGAAGCCCGTGCCGAGGGGCGTTGCCTGCCGGATGCCCTGGGCAAGGGCGCCGATGGCTGGTCGTCCAAGGACAAGTTCAGCGCCGTGATCGAAACCGCCTCGATGAACGCCCAGGAAACCGCGGAATACTGCCGCCGTCGGGGGATCTATCCCGAACAGCTGGAGCGCTGGCGGCATGACTGTGAGCAGGCCGCTAGTCTCTCGCACTCGGAACGCCAGCGTGAGGCCGACGAGGCCAAGCAGCAGCGCAAGCGCATCAAAGCGCTGGAGAAGGAGCTTGCGCGCAAGAACGAGGCCTTGGCGGAAACCGCAGCGTTACTGGCCCTGCGAAAAAAGGCGAGGGCGATCTGGGGGGACGAGGACGAATGATCAGCACCCCAGATCGCCAACGCGCTATCGCGCTGATCGAAGACGCTCGGGCCCAGGGGGCCCGCTTGGAGGCCGCCTGTCGCGAGTTGGGCATCACCGCCCGAACGTACCAGCGCTGGACGCGCGACGGCGAGCTACGCGAGGACCAGCGCCCTTTGGTTGACCGGCCGGTGCCGGCTAACGCGCTGACACCGGCCGAAGAGCAGGAGATCCTCGACGTGTGCCACCGCCCCGAGTACGCGAGCTTGCCGCCAGAGCAGATCGTGGTGCGTCTGTTCGACGAGGAGCAGCGCTACGTGGCCTCTCCCTCGTCGTTCTACCGCGTCCTGCACAAGCATCGGCAAGTGGTGCATCGTGGCCGTGCCAAAGCGCCTCAGCGCCGCGCCAAGCCCACGACCTACCAGGCGACTGCGCCGAACCAGGTGTGCTCGTGGGATGCGACCTGGATGGGTGGTCCGATCAAGGGGCAGTACTACTACCTGGTGATGATGATCGACATCTTCAGCCGCAAGATCACCGGCTGGGAGGTGTTCCTGGCTGAGTCGGCCCATAACTCCCGCACCGTGCTGGAGCGGGCGGTGCTGGCCGAGCAGATTATCGATCAGCCGCTGGTGTTGCATGCGGACAACGGCAGCCCCTTCAAGGGCGCCACGCTGCTTGAGAAGCTGCATGACCTCGGTATAACGCCGTCCTTCAGCCGGCCGCGTGTCAGTAACGACAACCCTTACTCGGAGGCGCTGTTCCGGACCTGCAAGTACCGGCCCTGCTACCCCGTCGACGGGTTTGCCACGGTCGACGATGCCCGTGAGTGGGTGGCCGGGTTCGTGCAGTGGTACAACCACGAACACCGCCACAGCGGGATTCGCCTGGTGACGCCGGCACAGCGCCATGCTGGCGGGGATACCGACGTACTGGCCAAGCGTCACGCCATCAATCAGGCAGCACGTGCGGCGAACCCCGCACGCTGGAGCGGCAAGACCCGCAACTGGACGCCGATAGGTACCGTGTCACTCAACCCAGAACGGGAACTACAGGTCACCGTCGCTGAACCGGAAAAACAGGTGGCCTAAAAGACCTCAGAGGCGACAGATTCCTTGACAACTACCGCGCCCAAGGCCTGACCAAGCAACCGATCCTGTTACGCGAGGACAGCGGCTTCGACAGCCAGGCGCACCTGGCGCTTCTCGAACAGCAGCGCCAGGTCTTTGCCGACGAGGGGCGCCGGCTCGACTATGTCGTCAAATGGAACCCGCGCGGCTCGGCCACGGCGGATCAGGATACCTGGTTGGCTGTGGCGGCGGACTACTGGGAAGAGCTGCGTCCTGGCAAGCGCCAGGCGCTGTGGACGCAGACCGTCTCGATCCACGACGACAACAAGACCGAATACGTCGTCCAACGCGTGATGCGCCTGGTAGAGCGCACCGCCGATCGCGATGGCCAGTTGCTGCTCGAACCGGACTACGAGTTGGAAGGCTGGTGGACCAGCCTGGACGAGGCGCCGGAGGCGGTGATCCAACGCTACCAGGCGCATGCCACCCACGAGCAATTCCACAGTGAGATCAAGACCGATCTCGACCTGGAGCGGCTGCCGTCGGGCAAGTTCGCCACCAACGATCTGATCCTGCATCTCGCCCAGCTGGCCTACAACATCCTGCGGCTGATGGGGCAGCTGGGCATGACCGGCGAGCTGAGCCCGGTGCGCCATCCCGCCAAGCGGCGCCGGATCCGCACCGTGCTACAAGAGCTGGTGCATCGTGCGGCGCTCGTGGTTCAAAAGGCGCGGCAGATCATCCTCGACTTCGGGCAGGACATCGGACGCATGACGGTGTTGAACACCTTGCGAAGCCGCCTGCGCTATCCCCGAGGCACGCCATGCTGATCGTCTGTCGGACAAAGGCACCACGCAGAGAGCTGACGGTCATCGGCAGCCAGTATCAGCGTGTCCGGCGGGTAGAAATGCCTGTCAAAATGGGCTGCTCTCGTCGGTCAGCGTCGCCATGGTTGGTCCTCCCCGGTATGCGTTCAGCGGTTGAGACGGAATCGGCGGTCAGAAAATGCTCGCTGGCGGTGATAGGGGAAGTGTCGGCGCTGGCTTCACGGAATCAGGTTTTACTCAGACCATGCATATCCCCTAGAACTTTAGAGAGCACTTTCCTGGAAAATTCATAAAGCTCACCCATCCGCTTGACCATACCATATGTCGAATCTTCATTTTTCGACAATGGCACATCAGCACAGGGCAATCGCACATGAAGAAAGCCTCTCATTCCAAGCCCAGTAAGTGAGCGCGATATTCATCTGAGGTGGCCGCAAGGATTCGCTTGGTCTTGAAGCTCCCCTTGCGAGGCTTGGGATCCAGGCGAATCAGGTTGAGCGTCAACCGCTTGAGAATGGCCAGGTTATGCCCAGCGTGCGCCGTTCGTGCCCGCATCTGGTCATCGGCAAAGGTCACGTCCAGACACCAGTGCACCTGATTCTCGATGCGCCAGTGCTGTCGAACCGCCTTGGCCAACTGGTCGGCATTCGGCACCAGACTGCTGAGGTAGTAACGGCGCTCATGTTCCGTCTTGCCTTGGCTTTCGCGTGTTGACTCGATGACGGCGAAGCAGCGCAGGTCCGGCCAGCGAGTCGGCTTCGGCAGGCAGTCCAGTGCATCGAACACGTAGCAGCGTCGTGTCTCCAGGCGGCCATGCGCCTTGCTGACCTCCTTCTTGACCTGATGCGGTGTCTGCGCTGCCGGCGCGGCGCAAAACTGGTCAAAGAAATCGTCGATCGCCTCCTTGAGCTGGGGTTGGTTCTCCTTGATGGCCAGTACATAGTCGGCCCGACGGTCGCGGATCGCCTGGGCAATCGAAGGCTGGGTGCCCATGGCGTCAATGGTGACAATGCAACCTTCCAGCGCCAGGGTGGCCAGCAGGTCCGGAATGGCGGTCTTTTCGTTCGATTTGGTGGCGGTCGCCTGTTGGCCGAGAATGACGTGCGTAAGCGGCCGTTCTGGCGCGTCGTATCCCGAGGTGGCCTGATCTCCTACGCTGATCCCGTCATTCACCGACGGAGAATCACTTCCCATGTCGAAGCGACGTCACTCTCGCTATCCTGCCTCGCAATGGCAGGCCTGGATTGACGAGCAGTCCCGCAGCGGTCAGTCTCAGCAAGTGTTCTGTGAACAGAAGGGCCTGTCCAAGAGTTCGTTCCAGCACTGGAAACGCCGGCTGGCTTCAGGAACGCCAGTGACGCCTCCCACTTCCGCTACCAGGTCGGCGCTCTTCGCGCCGGTCTCGGTGCCGGAGGAGGATGCCATCGAGGACGAGCCTCGCGGCTGGGAGATCGAGCTCGACCTGGGTGATGGTGTCTGCCTGCGCTTTCGCCGGGGGGCATGATGCGCCCGCCGATCACGCTCTGGCTGTGCACCCAGCCCACCGACATGCGCTGTTCGTATGATGGGCTGGCCGCCCTGGTACGCCGACAGCTGGGCCAGAATCCGCTGAGCGGGCATGGTTTCATCTTCATCAACCGACGGCGCACCCAGCTCAAGTGCCTGTACTTCCAGGCCGGTGGCTACTGCGTGTGGAGCAAGCGCCTGGAGCGCGGGCGATTCGCCGCCTTGTCGGCCCCCGCAGGCCAGGCGATCACGCTCAGCCACGCCGAGTTCGAAGCGCTGATCGAGGGGCTCGATCTGGTGGTCACGAAACGCCGTAAGCGGTGGCATCCCAAGGTGTCAGCGGCCTGATGGCATGGTAAAATAATGGCCTGATTCATCAGGAATTATCACCTCGTGACGGCGCTTTCTCTGGAACAGAAATACCAGCAATCCCTGGCCGAAAACTCGGTCCTCAGGGAAGAGAATGCGTCGCTCCAACGGCAGCTCGACTGGTTCAAGCGGCAGCTGTTCGGTCGCAAGTCGGAGCGCCTGCTGGCGATCGATCCGGCCGTGCAGCAAAGCCTGCTCGGCAGCTTGCAGGACCTGCCAGCTCCGCCACCGCCCACGTCTGACGACGACACCCCGGCCGCCAAGACATCGCCGCGCAAGACGCGCGAGGGAGCCGTCAACGACGCCGGACTGCGCTTCGATGCCTCGGTGCCGGTCAAGGTCATCGAGGTGGCGCCCGAGCTACCCGAGGGCGTGACGCAGGATGACATCGATGTGATCGCCACGCGCAGCACCTTCCGCCTGGCGCAGCGCCGGGCCAGCTTCGAGGTGCTGGAGTACCGCTGCCCGGTGTTCAAGGTCAGCAAGGAGGCCGCTCCTCAGGCGATGCCGGCACCGGCCACGCTGTTCGACGGCTCGCTGGCCGATGTCAGCTTCATCGCGGGTCTGCTGGTCGACAAATTCTGCTACCACCTGCCGCTCTATCGCCAGCATCAGCGCCTGCAGCAGGCCGGCATCCAGCTCAGTCGCACCACGCTGACTCAGCAGGTGGCGCGAGCCGCGGCGTTGTTGTCGCCGATCCACTTGGCCCAGCTGGAGCACGTGCTGCAAAGCCAGGTGCTGGCCATGGACGAGACGCCGATCAAGGCGGGCCGCAAGGCCAAGGGCAAGATGAAGGAGGCGTGGTTCTGGCCGCTGTACGGCGACCACGACGAGATCAGCTTCACCTTTTCCCCGTCGCGCGCCAAGGCCCACATCGACACGGTGCTGGGCGACCACTTCAACGGCGTGCTGCTGACCGACGGCAACGCCTCCTACGCCCGCTATGCCGAAAAGCGTCCGGGAGTGACCCACGCCGAATGCTGGGCGCACACCCGTCGCCACTTCGAGAAGACACAGGGAACCGATGACGCGGTCGAGGACGGCCTGCTGCGTATCGCTGGGCTCTACAAGACCGAGACCTGGATCCGTGAGAAAGGCCGCGAAGGACCCGACAAGCTCAAGGCACGCACCACCTACAGCGAGCCCCAGGTGCGCGACTTCTGGCGATGGTGTGACCACCAGCTCCAACGGGACGATCTGGAACCTCGCCACCCGTTGCGCCAAGCCGTGGAGTACGCGCTGAAGCGACAGCGCAGCCTGGAGGTGTTTCTGTCCGATCCCGACGTGCCGATCGACACCAACCACCTGGAGCGTGGCCTGCGCTGCATTCCCATGGGTAAGAAAAACTGGATGTTCTGTTGGAGCGAGGTCGGCGCCGAGCACGTCGGCATCGTGCAGAGCCTGCTGACCACCTGCCGGCTGCAGGGCGTCGACCCCTACACCTATCTGGTCGATGTCCTCCAGCGCGTGGCGCTTCATCCCGCCTCACGGGTCGACGAGTTGACACCGCGTCGCTGGAAGACCCTGTTCGCGGACGCGCCGCTGCGCTCCGACATCGAGCGCTGAATCGACACCCACCGGCGCATCGGGCAAGGTGGCACCTTTCCCGATGCACGAGATCCGGTTCCCCATGCGTATCGACGACATGAGCCTCGACCAGCTCCTGGCGCTCAACGAGCTTATCTGCCGCCGTATCGACGAACTCCAGGCCCGTCAGGAGATGGAGGTGTTGAGCCGCCTGACCCTGGGACAGGCCGTCTCCTTCGAGAGCCGCGAAGGTCAGGTGTTCGGTCGCGTCATCAAGATCAACCGCAAGACCGTTCTCGTGCAGTCGGAAGATCGCCGGCAGTGGAAGGTCGCGGTAGCGCTGATCCAGCCACTACGTGACGTATAAGGCAAGCGAAAACCGGCACGCCTTGGAATGACCGGTTACTGACGTGCGCATCAGCGGCAAAAGCGCTGACGAGGTGCAAGGGTGCCTCGCAGGCCTTGGCCGACCGTCGGCTGGTCTTGCCATCTAGCGCAACGACCTGTGGCGAGACGCTGGGCAAGACGTCTTCTACCCAGCGGCGGAAAGCAGCTTCAAATTCGTGTGGATCCATCAGGCCGAAGAGCCGGGCGAAGGTATCATGCGACGGGACCCCATTTGGCAAAGCGAGGTACTGGCGGAGCCAGGGGAGCTTCTCCTTGGCCCAGAGTTCGATCTCTTCAAAGGTGTCGGCGCCCACAAGCCCTATGCGTCAACGTAGTTGTCACCCAAACGGATTGAGAGGTGATCAACGTGCGTTACCCCGCAGAACGTAAGGAAGCCATCCTCAAGAAGATGGCACCGCCCATGAGCATGACCATCCCGGAACTGGCCGAGCAGGAAGGCATCACCGCGACAACCCTCTACAATTGGCGGAAACAGGCCAGAGCACGAGGACAGGTTTTGCCATCACGTTCTACCCAGCCAGATCAGTGGACTAGCCAGGAGAAGTTCCAGATCGTCCTGGAGACAGCTCCGATGAACGAGGCTGAAGTCAGCGCCTACTGCCGCGAGCGCGGGCTCTATCCCGAGCAGGTGGAGGCCTGGCGGGATGCCTGCATGAACGCCAACGACGATGCGGCAGCGCAGGCCAAGCAGCTTCGCCAGGCGCGTAAGGCGGAGCAGAAGCGGCTCCGTAAGCTGGAGCGCGAGCTACACCGCAAGGACAAGGCCCTGGCCGAGACGGCGGCGCTGTTGGCCCTGTCAAAAAAGGCCGAGGCGATCTGGGGCACGACCAACGACGAGGACGACTGACCAGCCTCCCGGATCGCCAGCGTATCGTGACTCTGGTGCAAGACGCCCAGCGTGACGGTGCTCGGCTGGCCAAGGCCTGTCAGGTGATGGGCATCAATGTGCGAACCTATTACCGCTGGGTCGCGGAAGGCGAAGTGACGGCGGATCGCCGCCCCGACGCCGACCGCCCAGAACCGGCCAACAAGCTGTCGCCCGAGGAACGAGAGGCGATTGTGGTGCTGTGCAACGCCCCGGAGTATCGGAGCCGCCCGCCGGCCTTCATCGTGGCCGACCAGGCGGACAAGGGCCGCTACCTGGCTTCTGAGTCGACGATGTACCGAGTGCTTCATGAATATGACCAGCAACACCACCGGGGCCGACAGCAGGCCCCACAGCGCAAGCGACCGCCGACCACGCACCAGGCCACGGCACCAAACCGGCTTTGGTGCTGGGATATCAGCTGGTTACCGGGCCCTGCACGCGGTACCTGGTGGTACCTGTACCTGATCATGGACGTCTTCAGCCGCAAGATCGTTGGGCACGAGGTCTATGAAACCGAGACCGGCGAGCTGGCCGCCGAGCTGATCCAGAAGGCCTGCTGGCGCGAGCACCTCACCGATCGTCACAAGCCTTTGATTCTGCACTCAGATAACGGCAGCCCGATGAAGGCGGCGACCTTCCTGGAGAAGCTCTACGACCTGGGCATCACCCCGTCGTACAGCCGACCAAGGGTCAGCAACGACAACGCCTTCGCCGAGTCGGCCTTCAAGACGCTGAAGTACCGGCCGGGCTTCCCCATCGACGGGTTCGCCACCCTGACTGAGGCTCAGGAGTGGGTCCAGCAATTCACCGAGTGGTATAACCACGAGCATCGGCACAGCGCCCTTCGCTACATCACGCCGAGCCAGCGTCATAACGGCGAGGCCAAAGGCATCCTGGCGCAGCGCCGGGAGGTCTTCGAGGCGGCGAAGCAACGTCACCCGGAGCGCTGGTCGGGTGACATCCGGAAACTCAGCCTGCCAGAGATAGTGCACCTGAATCCCGAGCGGGATCCGGTGCCACAGGCAGCAGGGTTTTAAAGAGCCAGAACCATTTTATATGCCAACTATGTTGACAGACTCCGCAAGGACCCCGCAGACGGCAACGGTGAGCAAGTCGGGCAAGGGATGCTGCACCTTGCTGGGATGACGCGGATCGGTAACGCTGGCGAAGATATTCAGGATCGGCACAGCAGTCCGGGGCATTGCATCCTCCGATCAAATGCCCCAGCTATATCGAATCATCCTTTATGATTCAATTGCGAACCAATCTCGACGTGCGATTGCCCTGCACATCAGCAGCAGCACGCTCCATCTCGTTATCACCAGGCTTTACATTATTGAGGATGGCAAGAGAATCTGAGGGGCCATATTCGACCACCTCATACCCTTTTTTGAAAAGGTGGTGACACAACTCCATATATGCGTCTTGTGACAAGTGAGTTCTTTCAAAGTTAATCAACTTAGGTCGTGTAACATCAATATCACAGGAATATATTACAACATCGTCCATACCTTCAGCATCGACTTGGAGAACATCTATTTCTCGGCAGCCCCAAGAGACATCTTCTAATATATCAAGCAACCCCCTACAAGGAACCTCCAGTC
The DNA here is from genome assembly GCF_021282295.1 of Halomonas sp. G15. Lineage (NCBI taxonomy): Bacteria > Pseudomonadati > Pseudomonadota > Gammaproteobacteria > Oceanospirillales > Halomonadaceae > Halomonas > Halomonas sp. G15. The sequence goes on from NZ_JAJSPA010000003.1 coordinate 124,114, forward strand.
GCTCTATGGCACTCTCAAGCTTCGTCCCCGCAGGAAGATTACCTTTCGCATGCTTTAGCACATGTTCTTTATTGAACGAAGAAAAACCACTGGGTACGCGATAACTAGGCGAATCCAGAAGGTATCTTTTCTTGAATTTTTTATAAAAGCTTGGCTTTATTCTATAAAGATACAGCTTTGAATCTGGGCCAACAGCATAATTGGCAACGCGCGCTGCCGGATGCCTTGAGTAATTATTTCTCAAATAGGGAATAACATTGGCTTGCGGCTCAATGAGAAGAACCTCAGTTCTCTCCTTGTTTTTCATGACAACATCATAAATCGGGTCATTTATACACCCGTCGTTCGCACCAACCTGGACAACTTTTGCCAATCCGTTACTATCAATTACCCTCTGTATTTTATCTACATAAATACCAGGGTTATTTATTTTCTTGACCTGTCGCTCACCAAGAGGATTGCATTTCTCATTATTTTGATCGGAGATAAACTCTACAACGTCTTTAACCTCTTGTGGGCGAGCTGGCAGAATACCGCTCGCCTCCAGAAACTCCAAGGCCAAACCTTGGTCGACATCGGCCAACATTTCATAAGAAATATCATGTGCAAAAAAACATGTACTCAATATAAATGCCAGCTTTAATTTACTTTCATCATTCAGCGTGGCCATTCGCTCATGGCTTGGCAGGAATAGCACATCGGCGCTTTCCTGATCGGTGGCGCACTTCTCCTGCCCATCCAGCATTTCCGGCAGGTGGCTGTGATGGTGGGCATCGTGGAAACGGTAGAAACGGAAGCCGTTGCGACTTGCCCAGTGCTGGTACTCGGCGAAGCTCGGCTGGCGTTCATGGGTGGGCTGGAAGGCCACCCGGGCCTGGATCAGCAAGGTGTCGTTCAGCCACCGCTTGCCGTGCTCGAGCACCGCCATGGCGTCGCTGAGCTCGTCGAGAATCAGCCAATCTAGGCTGTCCAGACCATCGATGCTGTCCAGCGCGACGGTATTGATGGGCAGCTCGGCGATGGGTTGGGCGCCCAGGCGGTGCCTCTCCGGCAGCTGTTCCGCCGGCAGCGGCTTGAGGGTGCCGGTCAGCTCCGGGGCCACACAAGCATTGAGGGTGGTCGGCTGCCCATCGCCGAGCAGGGCATGCTGGAACACCTGGATATGCTCGCTTCCCTCGTAACGCTCGACGTTCTTGACCTCACTGGCGGGGTCGAAGGCGACGATGCCGAACGCCTGGGTGGCGGCCATGGGGTCGGCCAGCCCGCGCTTGATCAGCTTGGCGCGGTTATCGAGCACGATGACCTTCGAGGTCAGCTGCCAGGTAAATTCATCGGTCAGCCACAGGCCGGTCGGCGACGCGTTGGCGGCTCCCTCCTGCGGGCCTCGCAGCAGGTGCTGCAGAGACGTATCGACCTTGAAGTCCGGCTTGGTCGCGCGGCTGGCCAGGCGCTGGCGGTGCCGCTTCCGCTGGGTAATGGAAAAGTCCTTGTTGCCGGCGCGCAGTCGCACCAGCGGCGTCAACGCGGCCAGCAGGCGCTCGGTGGCACGGTCGATATGATGCTTCGCCTCGCCCACTCGCCAGGCGCGCTGCACGTATTCCTGGTAAAGGGCCTCGTCATCGTAGAAGGCCACCACGGCGTCATACAGCGGCTGCAGCTCTTCCTCGCTCAGCAGCTGCTGGTAGGGTTCTTCGTAGCACGCCTCGGGCAGGTCGAAGGCGATGCCGGCATCATCGATCATCTCCGGCATCCCGCCACGCTTGGTGATCAGCGCGGGGATCCCGTTGAGCATGGCCTCGGCCAGCACGCGGCCCGAGCTTTCCCACCACAGGCTGGGGGCCACCAGCAGGCGCGCACGGCGGTAGGGGCCACGCATGTCACTGGTGTTGGGGGTGACCACCACGTTGCTCAGCTCGGTGCGGCGCTTGCCCAGGCGTTGCGTGGTCTGCCGCAGCACCGCCGCCCAGTCCGCCCTTGCCTCCACCACCTCGAGCTCGATCTCGGGACGTTCCCGCTCCAGCTTCTCGGCCAACTGCACGAACACACTGGCCCCCTTCTGCCAGGAGGGGTTCACGAACAGCAGGCGCTTGCGTTCATGCTGCTCGGCCACGAAGTGGCCGGGATCGATGAACTTCCCTACCGGCCTGGCCGCGAAGCCCGCTTCCTTGCGATACATCTCCGCGGTGGCCTGGCTGTCGGTGAGCACCAGGTCCACGTCACGACACCAGCGGGTCGACTTGTAGTTGCCGTTGGCCAGATAGAAGGCGACCGGAATGCCGCGATCGCGGGCCTCGTCAGCGATCAGCATATCCAGCGTCTGGCCGCCATAGAACCACACCACATCGGGCTTGAAGCTTTCCAGAAGGTAGAGGTACTGGCTGTACCAGAGCCCCTCTTCATGGGTGGTGAAATGGTTGCGGTTGTGGCTGAGACTCACCACCAGCTGGTGGGTAAGCGGGCCATCCTCGGCTTCGATCAACTGGTGCTGGTAGGCGGAGAGGTCAGGATACTGCGCCTTGAGCCTGCCCATGCCCTTGGGGTCGTCGAACACGGTGGCGCCCAGCACCTGCACCTCGTAGCCCTGTGCCACCAGCTGCAGCAGCATCTGGCGCACGGTCATGCTGGCGCCGCTGGAGGTATCCATCAGGCAGAAGGGATTGGCCCAGAGCAGGCGGGGCTTGCGCTGTTGAGGAGTAGAGGATTTCTTGGCCATGGAGCAGCTCACACGTAGGAATGGCAATATGCCCTAGCCTATCGCCTTTTCCCTTGCCGCAAAGGCATGAATCCCAACGCCTTTAGGCGCTTTTTCAGGCTCTTCGACGTGGCTTATGAGCCTCTCGCCTCTGAAAAGGCCAGAGCCATCGCCACGACCTACCGGATTAATTACCCGGTGTGCGGCCTGCTTGCCCACGCCTAATCCAAATAAAGCAGCGCCCCCCTTAAAGCAGTGAAGAAATCATGCCCAAGACCAATAAAACCAGTCCTATTCTAGCAATCTTAAACCACACCTCATCAACATGCACATTCGACTTCGGCGTACCTTCGGTGTACACCGTGGAGTCTGTTTTGATCTTCAAACCATAAAATGAGAACAATGTAATCATAACTGTCCCAACCACCTGAAGAAGCACTGAAATACACTGCATTTCCGCCCCGATCACGATAATCATCCATTACAATAACATCACCTACCGATCCGGACAGGTGCGCCTATCATGCTGATAGCTCCCACATACGCTACAGCGACGTGCTTCAGGGCATGTTTGGATATTATGGCCAATACGCCCACAGTTCGAACAACGCTTAGGCTTTGGGCAGTTTTTAGCGGTATGCGATCCAGAGCCACAAATTGAACATGCCATGCTATCAAAATCCTCGACACCCTATTAAAAACGGGGCCTCTCGGCCCCGTCGTTACTTACTGCCCCTTCAATCGGGAGGCCAGCCCTTTCCTTAACCCAGCAGCGACAGCACCGATTGCGGCTGCTGGTTAGCCTGCGCCAGCATGGAGGTGCCCGCCTGCTGTAGAATATTGGCGCGTGTCATATTCGACACTTCCTGAGCGTAATCGGCATCCTCGATCCTCGACCTTGCTTCAGTCAAGTTTGTAGAGGTTGTGGCCAAATTATCGATCACAGAGTCAAACCGATTGAGGGTAGCACCCAAGGTGGCGCGATTGGTGTCGAGAGTCTCTGTTGCGGCATCCACAGTATCAATAAGCTTCTGGAAGTCGCCATGCGTAGCTGCGCCAGAGGTTCCAGAACCACTAAATGTTACTGAACCACCTGAAGCGACAAGAGAGCCACTCGACCCGCTAACAAGACCAAGACCACCACTTACAGTTGCGTCAAATGTATCTACAGTGATGACATCCGAGTCTTCAGTCTTGGCACCCACTTGAATACTCAGTGAGCCACTATTATTCAGCAGGTTAGTCCCGTTAAAGTTATTACTTTCTGCCACACGATCGATTTCAGCTAAACGCTCGTTGATTTCAGTTTCAATGGCAGCACGGTCTTCGGTAGTGTTGGTATCATTCGCACCCTGCACCGCTAGTTCACGGATACGCTGCAGGTTATCATTGATCTGATCCAGGCCGCCTTCCATGGTCTGCACCATGGAGATACCGTCGTTGGCGTTGCGACTTGCCTGGTTCATGCCGGTAATCTGGGCCGTCATCTTGTTAGCGATGGCCTGGCCGGCGGCATCATCCTTTGCGCTATTGATACGCAGACCAGAGGAGAGACGCTCCATGGACGTCTGCAGGCTGGACTGGGACTTGTTCAGATTGTTCTGGCCAATCAAGGCGGTGATATTGGTATTGATCACGGACATGATGTCATTCCTTACTTTCAGGTGAGGGCTCCATTGGGAAGCCCCGCATTAGTTTCGGGGCCTTCCGCAACGGTGCCGTTGACATGCTTCAGTAGCTTAAAATTAGCCCAGCAGTGACAGCACCGACTGCGGCTGCTGGTTGGCCTGCGCCAGCATGGAGGTACCCGCCTGCTGCAAAATATTGGCTCGCGTCATATTCGAAACCTCTTGAGCGTAATCAGCATCTTCAATTCTTGACCGAGCTTCAGTGAGGTTGGTCGATGTAGTCGCCAGATTATCAACTACTGAATCAAACCGGTTCAGCGTGGCGCCCAAAGTCGCGCGGTTGGTATCAAGCTGTGTAACAGCGGCATCAACGGAGTCAATAAGAGCCTGGTATTGTGTGTGGGTTCCACCTGAAGTCAATGCATCAGCTGCACCACTAACGTTAAGCCCTGTACTGGCAGATGACGCGTCAATAGTACTAACCGTAATGACATCTTCTGCCGCTGTCGTGCCCGCACCGACCTGAATATTCAGAGTACCACTGCCACTCAACAATTTGGTGCCGTTGAAGTTATTACTAGCAGCAACACGGTCGATCTCCGCGATGCGCTGGTCAATCTCGGTCTCGATCGCGGCGCGATCTTCTTTCGTATTGGTGTCGTTCGCACCCTGAACTGCCAGCTCACGAATACGCTGCAGGTTATCGTTGATCTGATTCAGGCCGCCTTCCATGGTCTGCACCAGAGAAATCCCGTCGTTGGCGTTACGGCTCGCCTGGTTCATGCCGGTAATCTGGGCGGTCATCTTGTTGGCGATGGCCTGACCAGCGGCATCATCCTTGGCGCTGTTGATTCGCAGGCCGGAGGAGAGGCGCTCCATGGAGGTCTGCAGGCTGGACTGCGACTTGTTCAGGTTGTTCTGGCCGATCAGGGCGGTGATATTGGTATTGATCACGGACATGGTGATGTTCCTTCCAATCAGTTGAGGGCTCCATTGGCAACCCCCGTCGTGGCTTTGGGGGCCTGCCGCAACGGCGCCGTTGGCCGTTACCCTCTATAACGGCCACTTGGCGGCGAGCTTTAGGGGCCGAGGGAAACAATCTTGCTGGCCAGGCGCCGCCTGGTCTGAATGCACGGCTTGGCGAGAGGCATGGAGCGGCCAGCCGGCCCGAAGCGCCACGGGCCCGGCAATGCCGGGCCCGTGGGTGAGGGGGAAGTGAAGACGACAGCAGCGGAGGTTACGACTGCCCCTGCGACATCTGCGAGCTGATCATGCTGAGTTGCTGCCCCAGGTAGGCGCTGGTCGAGTTCATTTGGGCCAGCATGCCGTCCAGCTGGCTGAACTGCCGTCGATAACGCTCCACGGTGCGCTCGATGCTGGTCTCCATGCGTTCGTAGCGGTTATCAAGGCTGCTGACGCGGGTCTCGGCGCTGTTCACCGAGCTCTGGATCAGGCCCTCGTTACCAAGGATCTGGCCCAGGGTCTGATCCAGGCGCCCCGCCATGCCGCCCGCCTCATCGGCGCCGGCGAAGAACTCGGCGAGTGCCTGGGGGCTCTCCGCGATCACCGTGTCCAGCTTGTCCTCGTCCAGCTCCAGGCGCCCCTTCTCGTTCAGCTGGATGCCCACCTGAGACATGATCTCCAGCGCGCCGCCGGCCACGCTTTCGGTAAGGTCGCGGCTGAGGCGCGACTCGATGGTGCGTACGGCACGGTCGCCTACCAGCTCGCCGGCGGTGTCGGCATCGCCGGTCACATTGGTCATGCGCCCCACGGTGGATTTCATCTCGTTGTAGGCGGAGACGAACCCCTGCACGGCCTCCTTCAGCGATTCGTCATCCTGCTCCACCACCACGGCGAGCGTCTTGCCCTCGGCGGCGCTGTCCAGCTCCAGGGTGATGCCCTGGATGGCCCCCTCCACGGTGTTGGAGGCGCTGGTGATGGCGATACCGTTGATCTCCAGCGAGGCATTGCGTCCATCGACCTGACTGCCTGCATCCTCCGTCAAGCCGACGTTATCGAATGTCATGCCGCTAATGCTGGCGGCCTCGCCGGTTTCGGTCGAGGTGAGCGCCAGGCGATAGCCCGCTGCACTGCCGTCGTTGATGATCGAGGCGCGTACGCCGCTATCTTCCTGGGCGTTGATGGCATCGCGAATATCGGTGAGGGAATCGCCTTCGGCAAGGGTAATGGGGTCAAGCGCCTGACCGCCGATCGCGAGGGTCACGCTGCCGCCGCCGGCTCCGACCAGGGCATCGCTGCTGCTGGCCACCCCCTGGCTCGCCAGGGTGCCGGCACGGGCGGTCTGCGTGACCTCCACCTCGTAGCGCCCGGCGCTGGCCTGGTCATCGGCCGTGGCGATCAGACCCTCCCCCTGCACGCTGGTGGTCAGGCTGCTGTAGAGCGCCGCATCGTTGAGCGTGGCCACCGCCTCCTGCACCTTGTCCAGGCTGGATTGCAGGCGACCATAGGCCGAGATCCTCGCCTGCTCCTCGTTCTTCTGAGCGGTAATGGGCTGCAGCTTCTGGCGCTCGGCCGAGCGCAGCTGATCCAGCAGGCCGCCGAGGTCGAGCCCGGAACCGACACCAAGAGATGAGATGCTTGCCATGGAACGTCACCCTGTATCAGCGCCCACCGTGGGCGTACCCGAAGAGTATCGGCCCCTTCGTCGATATCTTTAGCCCATGGCGGCGGGTGCCCGGCCAGGCGGCGCAAGGCCGACCGGCGCGGGAGCGGTTACATCATCCCGCCACCACCGCCGCCGCCACCGCTCAGGCCGCTCAGCTGCTGGTTGAGGTAGCTGCTGGTCTGGTTCATCTGCGAGATCATGCTGTCCAGGTTGCTGAACTGGGTGCGGTAGCGATCGATGGTCTGCTCGATACGCTGCTCGGTGCGTTCGAGGCGGCCATTGAGGCCGTCAATACGGGTTTCGGCACCGCCGATGGAGCGCTCGAGCACCCCGTTCGGGTCCAGCTGCTGCTCGACGGTCTCGTTCAGGCGCCCCGCCAGGCCGGGCGATGCCTCATCGCCGGCGAAGTAGGCTTCCACCGCGGCGGGATCCTCGGCCAGCGCGGCGTCGAAGCGCTCCTGGTCGAGCTCCAGGGTGCCCTCTACGCTCATCGAGAGCCCCATGTCGCTGAGCAAGCGCGGCTCGCCCTCCACGGTCGCCCCGGCGGCCATGTCGCTGCGCAGGCGCGACTCGATGCTGCGCACGGCGCTGTCGCCGATCAGCGCGCCGGCCCCGCTATCCGCCCCGTTGAAGGCGGTGAGGCGCCCGGTGGTGTCCTTGAGCGCGTTGTAGCTCTCCACGAAGCCGGTCACCGCCTCGCGGATCGACGCGTCGTCGCGGGCCACGCCGAGGGTGCCGCTGCCCTGCTGCTGCAGGTCCAAGGTCACCCCCTGGATGGCGTCCTCCACCTGGTTGGTGGTGCTAGTGATGGCGATGCCATTCACGTCCAGGCTGGCGTCCTGCCCATCCTGGGTGATGGTGGCATCGGTCGGGGTGACCTGATCGGCCACGGCGGAGAAGTTGGTACTGGTGATGGCGGCCTGCTCACCGGTCTCCTTGGACATCAGCGCCAGGCGGTACCCCTCGCCGTCATGGATGATGGAGGCATTCACCGCGGCTTCGGCATCGCTGTTCACGGCATCGCGGATGTCCTCAAGCGTGCTGTCGGCGGCAATCGTCACCGTGGTATCGAGGGAGGCATCCGCGAAGGTGAGATCGAGGTTTTTGGCACCGCTGCTGATCTCGGTGGCGGGGTCCGTCACCCGCTGGGTGGCGAGGCTCCCGGCGCTGGCCAGGTCGTTGACCGTGACGCTGTACTCGCCGAGGGCAGCATCGCTGTCAGCCGCGGCCTGGAAGGCATCGCCGGTCACCTGGGCATTACGCCCCTGGAACAGGGTGGGATCGCCGAGCTCGCCGGCCGCCTCCTGGAACGAGGAGAGCGAGCTTTGCAGCTCGCCGTAGGCGGAGATCCGGACCTGTTGCTCCTGAACCTGCTGCTGGATGGGCTCGAGCTTGGCCCGCTCGGCCTCCTGAAGCTGGCCGAGCAGGCCGTTGAGATCGAGCCCGGAACCGATACCGAGCGAGGAGATGCTAGCCATGACGCACTGCCTTTGGCCGGTGAATGGGTGTCTTGCCTTGGGCATCGGCGGCCCGCATTGGAACTTTAACACCGATTCTGCCCGCCTCAAGGCGAGGGGCCGCTGGCCGATAGAGGGTTCGACCTTTCCCCCGCCCCGCAACCAAGGAGCTCGCCTTGCCCAGCACCGAGACCATCACCGCCCATGAGCTGCTTTACGATCTGGTGCCCAAGCTCAAGACAACCGAGCGTGTCGTCTCCGACACCCTCTCCGCCCGTCTGATGATGACCACCGATGCCGAGGTTCGTCACCAACTGAAGACCTTCAAGGCGGAGTTCGAGCTGGAGCGCACCATGATCCGCATGAACCTGGAGCACCTGCTGCGCCGCCACGCCGAGGCGGTGGAGGCGGAGCGACGCGGAAGCGACGGCGAGAGCCTCCATACCCTGCCGCTGGACGAGCATGAGGCCACCGCCGTGGCTCGGGTGCGCCAGCTCTACCGACGCGCCCAGGAGCTGAAGCGCTGAGGCTGGAACGGCGACTCGAGACAGCCGCGACTGGCAATTCTTGTAGTCAGGCCTATAGCGATACAGTTCTTGTACAAAAATGAAGGCAAGGCTAAGCTTGCGTCAATGCTGTACAAGAACATTACACTACAAGGGTCGCCGTCCATGCTTAGCTCTCTGATCTCCCTGCTCCCCTCGCCGCTACCTGCGTCACGTTCCGCGACGCAGCGAAGCCGGCGCCCCATCGAGGCGGCCCTGCACCAGCACACAGCGACGGTGACTTTCACGCCCGAGGGGATCATCACCGAGGCGAGCCCGCTGTTCCTGGCGGCGGTGGGCTACCGGGAGGCCGAGGTGATCGGCCAGCACCACCGCCTGTTCTGTTCGACGGAGGAGGCGCAGAGCGAGGCATATCGTGAGTTCTGGGCGGCACTGGCCCGGGGCGAGCATCGCGCCGGCACCTTCCGGCGGATCGGCAAGGAAGGCCGGGAGGTGTGGATCGAGGCGACCTACCTGCCGTTGACCGACCGCGCCGGCAAACGCGTCACCCATGTGATCAAGATCGCCAATGACATCACCGAGAAGCACAAGGCGATGCTTTCCCAGGCGGCCATGGTCGAGGCGCTGGGGCGTTCCATGGCGGTGATCGAGTTCACCCCGGAGGGCGAGATCCTGACCGCCAACGACAACTTCCTGGCCGCCACCGGCTACACCCTGGAGGAGGTGCAGGGGCGCCACCACCGCCTGTTCTGCCGCGAGGCCTTCTACCGTGAAAACCCGGAATTCTGGCAACGACTGGCCCAGGGAGAGTTCAGACGCGGCAAGTTCGAACGAGTCACCGCCACGGGCGAGCCGCTGTGGCTCGAGGCCAGCTACAACCCGGTGATGGATGCCGGCGGGCGAGTGGTGAGCGTGGTGAAGTTCGCCGCGGACGTGACCCGCGACGTGCAGGCCGCCGAGGCGACCCGCGCCGCGGTGCTGGCGGCCCAGGAGACCTCCACCGAGACCGAGCAGATCGCCAGCAACGGCATGGCGCGCCTGGCCGACGTGGTGCAGGAGTGCGTGGCCTCGGTGGAGGAGATGGGTCAGGCCCGCGAGATCGTCCAGCGGCTGGTGGTGCAGGCCCAGCAGATCAACGGCATCACCGAGGAGATCGCGCGCATCGCCGAGCAGACCAACCTGCTGTCGCTCAACGCCACCATCGAGGCGGCCCATGCCGGCGAGCATGGCCGCGGCTTCGCGGTGGTGGCCGGCGAGGTACGACAGCTCGCCCACCGCTCGGGCGAGGCGGTGCGCCAGATCGGCGGCCTGCTCGACACCAACGACGCCATGGTGGCCCAGGCCAGCGACCAGATGCGCTCGGCGGTGGCCAAGAGCGAGCAGATCCAGGGCTATGTGACGGAGATCGAGAACATCGTCAGCGAGATCCAGCTCGGCGCCCGTAACGTCACCGCCTCGGTGGATCGCCTCACCGGCGGAGCGGAGAGCCTGTAGTGCCGGCGGGGAGGCCGATATCACCCTGCCTGCCCCAACGCCAACGCTGGCTGGCACTCCTCGCCGCCGCATATTGCGCGCTAGGCGAGGGTTCCCTGGGCACCCCTAAACCGCGCCATCAGGATCTTCCCGTCTCCCTCCTGGCAAGCCAGGCTTCCAGCTGTCGCTGCGAGATGCCCATGCCGGCGATACGGTGCGGCGCCAGGGCGTTCAGGTCCTCATGGAGGTGGCGCAGGAAATGCTCACGGTGCTCTTCGGGGATCGCCTGGCTGCGCTCCCGAATGCGCTCTTCCATGGCGCCGCCCGTCAGCAGCTCGGCGACGATCTCGGCGATAAACTGTCGGCGGGAGCGACGATAGGCGACACGCAAGGGATCGAAGCCGACCGCATCGGCCGCCACATCATAATCGCGGCAGGAACGCAGATAGGTCCAGACATAGAGTTCGGCCAGAGGGGAAACCTCGTTGAACTCATAGGCCACCAGTATCGCCGCGTGGTAATCGCCAGGCTCGACATCATGGAAGGAGAGCGGCACCAGGTTGTGGCGTACCAGAGGAAGGTTGGCCGCCAGGCGCGCCGTTCGCTTGTTCACATCAACAAAGGGCTGCAGGTAGGAAAGATGGACCAGCAGGAAAAAGCTCTGCTCGAAGGGTTCGTGGATGGCCAGGGCCTTCTCGACCAGCCGCTCCAGACGCGGCAGCAGCTGGTGGCGACGCTCCAGGGGCAGATAGCGAGAGCCGCCGATCCTCACCGCTTCATCGCGCAGCTCACCCGCCATGCCGGGTGCCACCAGGCCATCCGCGAGCAGATAATGAAGCGACTGAATATTGCTGACCGAGATCTCCAGCCGATTAATCCCTTCAACAAGGAAATGGATCGCATCCCGGTGGTTGAGGATCATCGCCTGCTCGGCATCCAGCTTGTCGGTGGCGGCGACCCCCTCGAGCAGCAGCCGCTCCGTTTCCGCCAGCGAATAGGTATTCCCTTCCAGCCGCGAGGAATTATAGGAGAGGTCAACCAACAGGCGGTTGTAGATCCGCTTGGCGAAGGTGCCCGCCGGCATGGCGCCCGAGAAGTGGCTACCGCTGGAGGCCAGCACGTCACGCTGAGACTCGCTCAGGTAGTAACTCTGGTTGGGAAGATAGGCCTCGAGCCATTCATCACGGTAGGTGCTTGCCGGACGCTGGAAGAGAGGCTCATCGAGGCGCCTCAAGGCAGCACGCCCCTGCTCGCTTAGCGGTTCCTGGGGGCTTGGCGCGGGTACTGGCGAACCCGTCGGGTCTGGCTGGCCGCCGACCGCTAGCGCGCGATACTGACGGTTACGCGGCCCGCCGCGGCTTTCAATGACGCCCTGTTCCACCCACTCCTTGAGCCAGCGCCGCAGTGTGCGGGGCGCAAGGTCAATGTCCTGGCCTGCGAGGATCTCTGCCAGGGAAAGCCAATCGCGCCTTGTGGCCAAGTGATCGAGAACGATCTGCCGTCTAGCAACATGCTGGGTCATGGCGCCTCCTTATGGCTGATCCGTATTACCGACCAATTACCGGCCATTATAGCCCAAGGAAGCTTGTTATTGGCCAATTAATGGCCAAAAATCCCATTACCGGCCACTTAGCGGCCACACGCTGTCATTTTACCGGCCAAACTAATACCAGCCTCTCGTCGAGAATATCGTCGGCGGGATCCAGGGTGGGGCACGCAACGTCACCGCCTCGGTGGACCGGCTCACCGACGGGGCGGAGAGCCTGTAGTGCCTGTAGTGCCTGTAGTGCCTGTCCTGCCGGCTCCGCCGGATGCGCCTTCGGCTTATCCGGCCTACAGGAGAAGCGCGTGAACCGCGAAAGCCGCGAGGGCCGAGTATTATCAAGCCGGCTGCGGCATGGCATGCCGGCCGGCCTTGCTCGGCTCGCCAGGCGCCACACTCTCGACACCCCTCTCGCCACCCTCGCCCTGCGAGCTCAGGGTAAAGCTGCCCACCGCCTCGGCCAGCAAGTCGGCCTGCTCCTTGAGCTGCTCGGCGGCGACGGTGGACTCCTCCACCAGGGCGGCGTTCTGCTGGGTCACCCGGTCGAGGTCGGCCACCGCCAGGTTGACCTGGCCGATGCCGTCGCTCTGCTCGCCGGTGGCGGCGCTGATCTCGCCGAGCACCTGGGCGACGCGTGCCACCCCCTCCACCAGCGCCTGCAGGGTGTCGCCGGCCTGGCGCACCAGATCGGTGCCGCCCGCTACCTTCTCCTCGGAGCGGTCGATCAGCGCACGGATCTCGCGGGAGGCATCGGCGCTGCGGGTGGCAAGCTGACGGACCTCGCCGGCCACCACCGCGAAGCCGCGGCCCGCCTCGCCGGCCCGGGCGGCCTCCACCGAGGCGTTGAGCGCCAGCAGGTTAGTCTGGAAGGCGATGCCGTCCATCACCTTGACGATGGCGGCGATCTGCCCGGAGGCGTCACGGATCTCCTCCATGGTGGCGACCACCTGCTGCATCTCCTCGCCGCTCCGGCCTGCCACCTCGGCGGCGGACTGGGAGAGGCCGTTGGCCTCGCGGGCGGAGTCGGCGGTGTGGCCCACGGTGCTGCTGATCTGCTCGATGGAGGCGGAGGACTCCTGCAGGCTGGCGGCTGCGCTCTCTGTGCGCCGCGAGAGATCCTGGTTGCCGTGGGTGATCTCGCCGGCGGCCAGTCGCACCTGCTGGCTGCTGTCGCGGATGGTGCGCATCACCCCCTCCATGCGCGAGACGAAGCGGTTGAAGGCGGCGGCGATCTGGGCCACCTCGTCACGCCCCGCCTCGGGCAGGCGGCGGGTAAGGTCGGCGTGGCCGCTGGCGATATCGGCCATGGCGTCGCGGGCGGCCAGCAAGCGCCGGAAGGCGAATCGCAGCAACGCGCCGAGCAGCAGCACTGCCCCCAGCGCCACTACCAGCAGGGTGACCAGCGAACTCGAGAGAACGCCGCGCAGGCCGGCGGTGGCTTCTTGGTCGTCCAGGGCCACCACCAGCTGCCAGTCGGTAGCGGGGATGCCCTCGGCGAAGAGCCGCACGGCCTGCTCGCCGAGGGTCACTGCCAGAGGCGCCTCGGCGGCGACAAGCTCGGCCAGGCCCGCACCGTCGAGTGCGGCACCCAGGCGGGCAACCGGCTCCAGCGCCAGTTCGGGATCGGGGTGGGCGATCAGGGTGCCATCGGCGGCGGCCAGAAAGGCGAAGCTGGCCGGGGTGGGGGCGATGGCACCCACCGTCTCGACGATGGTGCCGATGCCGACGTCGCCACCTACCACGCCAAACAGCCGGCCATTTCGCTCGACAGGAGCGGCCAGGGTCACCACCAGCTCGTTAGTAGCTACATCAACATACGGCAACGTGACGATGGGCTCGCCGGTTTCCACTGCGGCGCGATACCAGGGGCGCTCGCGGGGGTCGAAGTCCGCCGGCGCCTCGAAGCCGTTGGAGAAGGTGGTGTCGCCATTGGCGGCACGCGCCAGGTAGCTCATCTGGAAGTCGCCGGAGGCGGCCAGCTGCTTGAGCGCGGGCAACGGGTCCTCGCCGGGACCGGGGGCCGGCACCGCCTCGAGCATGGTGGTTCGGGCCTCGAGCCACTGGCCGATGGCCTGGGCATTGCCGCTGGCCACCGCGGCCAAGTTGCCGGCCACCTGGTCGTCGTTGTGCGACTTCACGGTGAGGTAGCTGGCGGTGGTACTGAGCACCAGGGCGAGGATGATCACCGCCACGGTGGCGATGAGCAGACGAAAACGCAGGGATGAAAACATGAGGTCACTCGTGGGTGGAGCGAATGGGAGCAGCGCGCGGGTGCCATGCGCCAGGGTCAATGGCCTGCTCTATCGGCCACGCAGAACGAGACTTTAACCTCCCTGCCCTTCAGTCCAGCACCAACTCGCCGATACCCTTGGCAGTAGAAGAATTCATGACCAACGCAGGGAGTCGCATGAACGACGACGTCACACCCCCGGAAGAATACCCGGCCAGCCTCAAGGTCATGGGCGTGGGCGGTGGCGGTGGTAACGCCATCCGCTACCTGCTCGACAGCCACTTGCCGGGCGTGGACTTCATCGTCGCCAACACCGACCGCCAGGCCCTGGGCGCCCTGCCCCAGGAGGTGGCCCTGCCCATCGGCAAGCAGACCACCCGCGGGCTCGGCGCCGGCAGTGACCCGGCCATCGGAGCCCGCGCCGCCGAGGAGAGCAGCGAGGTGCTGCGCGCACGCCTGGCCGGTGGCGACATGCTGTTCCTGATGGTCGGCATGGGGGGCGGTACCGGCAGTGGTGCGGCGCCGGTGATCGCCGCGCTGGCCAGAGAGATGGGGCTACTCACGGTAGCGGTAGTCACCCGCCCCTTCACCTTCGAAGGCGCCCGTCGTCGCCAGGCGGCCGAGGAGTCCATTGCGGCCCTTGCCGAGGTGGTGGATTCCCTGGTGGTGGTGCCCAACGACCGGCTGCTGCCGACGCTTGGTCCCAACGCATCGATGATGCGCGCCTTCGCCGAGGTCAACGAGATACTGCGCCAAGCGGTCTCGGGTATCGCCGAGGTGATCACCCGCCCGGGGCTGATCAACGTGGACTTCGCCGACGTGGCAGCGGTAATGCGTCATCCCGGCCGGGCACGCATCGGCACTGGCTATGGTCAGGGTGAAGATCGCGCCCGGGAGGCAGTGGTAGCGGCCATCGAGCACCCCCTGCTTGAGGCCACCGACCTGGCCGAAGCTGCCGGTGTGCTGGTCAGCATCACCGCCGGACCAGACCTGACCCTGGAGGAGTTCAACGAGATCGGCGCACTAGTGGCGGAGTTCGCCAGCGAGGAGGCGATGGTGATGGCCGGT
This sequence comes from Halomonas sp. G15, assembly GCF_021282295.1. Taxonomy (NCBI): domain Bacteria; kingdom Pseudomonadati; phylum Pseudomonadota; class Gammaproteobacteria; order Oceanospirillales; family Halomonadaceae; genus Halomonas; species Halomonas sp. G15. The sequence goes on from NZ_JAJSPA010000003.1 coordinate 139,337, forward strand.
ACTGCCATCGACATGGCGATGAGCGGCGAGCTAAACCTGACGCTGGTTGCCACGGGGCTTACGGTGGCAAGAGAGGCTCCGAGAGAGCCGGCTGTGGATGCTCCGGCGCAGGCTGCCCCGCACCATGGCGCCCGCCAGTCGACGCGTCCGGCACTCGCCTCCCAGGGACCTGCCACGGGAGAGCTACTGGATATTACCCGCTTCCTCGACGACCTCAAGCGCTGACTACACCTGTGCCCGAACGCCCCGCCGCGTTGGCGGGGCGCCTGTAGCCTGGCAACATGTCCATATGGTCAACCCTTCCCCTGGTCACACGGGCGGCCTGCTACGCCGCCTTCTTCGTCCCTCACTTCGTCTTCTGCCCGGTGCGCTGGCCCGGCAGCTGCTCTCGCTGCGCGGCCGGCTGCTGCTGGGCGCGGCAATGCTGTGGACACTACTCTGCCTGACGCTTCTGATCTTTGGCTGGCAGTCCGGCACCTTGCTGGTGGACGAGACCAACCGTATGCACCTGCGCTACGAGGCGGAGCTGATCCGCAACGATATCGCCCAGCAGGTTAACCAGCGGCTGGGCGCACTGGAGCGCCTCGCCCGGCATATCCCCACCCCGACAGAGGGCGCCCTGGCCCGCCGAGGCGTAGGCCATCTCGAGGAGCTCTTCGACGGTCTGATCCTCGTGGACACCGACAGCCGCATCCTCGACGACTGGCCAGTCGATGCCGGCCGCCTGGGCCAGAACGTCGGTGACCGCCCATATGCTCGGTTCATGCACGCGGTGCAACGCCCGCACATCAGCGAGCCCTTCGTTGGCCGAGTCAGCGGCTCGCCACGGGTGATGATGCTGGTGCCGTTGCGCGATGCGCGTGGTCGCTATACCGGCTTCCTGGGTGGACTGGTGGACATCGCCGAGGGCCCCTTCTTCGACGGCTTCGACCACCTGCGCCTGGGCGACGATGGCGTCGTGACCATTACCAGCGCCTCGGGGCTGCGCCTCTACCAGCCTCGCCAACGCCGGGCCATCACAACGGTAGATCGCGAGGCCAAGCCCTGGCTAGACCGGGCGCTGGACGGCTGGGAAGGCGAAGCCGAGGGCGCGATGCCCGACGGCGGCGAGGCGCTAAAGGCCTATCGTCAGGTCTGGCCGGCGCGCTGGGTGGTGGGGGTCTACCTGCCGCTGGAGCAGGCCTACAATCCGCTGGCCCGGGTGATCGAGCAGGTCGGTAACCGCGCCTTTTGGGCCCTGGGCCTGCTGCTGCCCCTGGTCGCCCTGCTGCTGTGGCTGACCCTGCGCCCGCTGACCCGCCTGGCGCATCAGATCCGAGACCTGAAGCGCGGCCGACGTGATAGCCTGGCAATCACCACCCGCATGGGCGAGCTCCGCCAGATCATCGATACCTTCAACGCCGTGGAGGGAGAGCGGCGCACTTCCCTCCAGCACCTCCACGAGCAGGAGGCAGTGCTGCGCGGTATCCTGGCCGCCTCACCCCAGGCGATGTTTGTCACCGACACCGAGGGGCGCATCACCTTCGTCAATCCGGCCCTGGAGTCGCTAGTACATCTCGGGCCGCCCGCTCCGGTGAGTCGCCTGGTCGGCCACCTACACCCCGACGACCGCGAGCCGGTGATGGCAGCCTGGCGGGAAAGCCTGGCCCAGCACCACGACTTCGAGCGCCAGTTCCGCTACCTGGACGAGCAGGGCGCTGAGCGCTGGCTCGATGTACACGCCAGCACCGTCGAAGTGGCGAGAGAGGCCATCGGCCTGGTTGGCGCGGTGCGCGATATCACCCAGCGCCGCCATGACGACGCCCTGCGCCGCTGGGAGGCCGAGCACGACCCGCTGACCGGGCTGCTCAACCGTCGCGGCTTCGAACGCCGCCTGGAGGACGCCTTCGCCGACTGGGAGAAGGCCGGCACCCCGGCCGCGCTGGTACTGTTCGACCTCGACCACTTTAAACCGGTCAATGATCAGGGCGGCCATGCCCTGGGCGACGAGATGCTCAAGCGCGTGGCAGGGGCGATGCGCGAGGTGACGCGCTCGAGTGACCACGCCGCACGCCAGGGCGGAGACGAGTTTGCCCTGCTGCTCAACGGTTGCGGAATCGGCCAGGCCACGGCCATCGCCGAGGCGCTGCGCGAGCGCGTGGGCACTCAGAGCGTGGAGCAGGATGGCCGTATCTGGCGGGTAACGGCGAGCCTCGGGGTCAGCCAGTTTCATGCCGACGATAAGAGCGTTGAGGCGGTGATCGCTCGAGCCGACGCCGCCAGCTACCAGGCCAAGGCCCGGGGGCGAAACAGCGTGGCCATGGTGTGAGGCTGACTCACCCTCACACCATCAGCCCCAAGCCTTCAGGCCATCACGGAGCGGGTGAGGTAGCGCTCGGCGAAGATAGCCGCCGGCACCGGACGGCCGGTGAAGAACCCCTGGATCAGATTGACATGATAGCGCGACAGCGCATCGAGCTGCTCCTGGGTCTCGACGCCTTCTGCCACCACCCTCAGCCCCAGCTCCTTGGCCATGCCGGTGACCCCGGCGACGATGGCTGCACTTCCGCGGCTCACGCTCAGCCCCTGGATAAAGCTGCGATCGATCTTGATGGTGGTAACAGGCAGCTCCTGCAGGTAGCTCAGCGATGAGTAACCGGTGCCGAAGTCGTCAATGGCCAGCCGGCACCCCAGGTCACGCAGCCCCTCGAGGATCGCCACGGCCTTCTGCTGCTTATCCAGCAGCACGCTCTCGGTGAGCTCGAAACCAATCTGGCCGGCAGGCAAGTCATAGTCGTGATAGAGGTGCCGCACACGGTTCACCAGGTCCAGGGAAAACGCATGAAAAACCGCTCTACGACGGGCTTCGTAGCGCTTTACCAGTAGGAGCTAATGTGGTCATCTAACGGCTTTTGCTCATGGATGACCCGATGCTTACACCGTCCCTTATGCACC